>NZ_JBYCKY010000104.1:0-7418 GCF_057473605.1 Mycobacterium sp. TH-M82
CCGGGCTATACCATGACGGTGGGATTCTCCTGGGTCAAATCAATATTCGGATAAATCGGCTCGAGAACGAAACCCAAATGACCGTGTTGTACCCCAATGATCCGATCGCCCGTGAATCGGTAACTCGGTATGTAGAGGCGCTGAAATCCGTATTTGTCCGTGTCGCTCAAGGGCGCTACACAGCTGCAGCGGTGAATAACTTGTCGCTCATATAGTCGGTGGTTGTCAACGATTAAAGGATTCCGGGCGTGATTTCGAGGCGGGGTTTCTGGCTGAGACGGATGCGAGGATCCCCGCATGGAGTCGGCGTCGGTGAAGGGCGGCAGACGAGGATAGCCAGCCCCGGGGGTGTCTTCCAGGGGCTCGGCAGTTTCATCACGCGGTGGCCACTGGCGGTCATCGGGTTCTGGATTGCGCTTGCAGCCATCTTGTCGCTGGTACTTCCGCCAGTCGCAGTGATCGCTGGACAACGTCAGCCAGACGCCCTCCCAAAAGATGCCCCGGCGATGGTCACAAGCAGACAGATGACCGAGGCGTTTCACGAACAAGGGTCCGGCACCCCCGGATTTGTGGTTCTTGTCGACGAGAAAGGCTTGAGGCCCGCTGACGAAGCGACCTACCGAACGCTAGTCGACAAGCTGCGTCAGGATACGCAGGATATCCAGTCGGTGCAAGATTTCCTCAGCACCCCGCCCCTGCGCGAACTCTTGCAGAGCAAAGACAACAAGGCCTGGTGCCTGCCGCTCAATCTCAACGGCGAGGCGGCCTCACCGCAGGCCTTAGCGGCGTACAAACACGTCGGCGATCTCATCAAACAGACCGTTGCGGGCTCCACACTCACCGCCAACCTCACCGGACCCGCAGCCACTATCGCGGACATAAACGAGGTCAGCGAGCGCGATCTGAAGCTGATCGAGATCGGGACTGCAGTCTTGGTGCTGCTCATTTTGCTGATCGTCTACCGGAACCCGGTCACCATGCTGATGCCGTTGATCACCATCGGGTTGTCCCTGCTCACTGCCCAGGGTATCTTGGCCGGTTTGGCGCTGCTGGGACTTGGGATCATGAGCCAGACGATTGTCATGGTCACTGCAGTAATGGTCGGAGCTGGAACGGATTACGCTGTCTTTTTGATCAGCCGCTATCACGACTACGTGCGGATGGGTGTGGATTCGGATCAAGCGGTGAAGCGCGCTCTGACGTCGATCGGCAAAGTGATCACTGCGTCGGCTGCCACCGTAGCGGTCACATTTCTGGCGATGATCTTCGCGCGGTTGCCGGTGTTTTCAACAGTCGGCCCGGCTATTTCAATTTCGATTGCGATCGCATTCCTTGCCTCTGTGACGCTCCTGCCTGCCATCCTCGTGCTAGTCGGACGCCGTGGTTGGGTCAGGCCACGGCGGGAACTCGCCCATCGTTTCTGGCGGCGTTCGGGTATACGCATTGTGCGCTGGCCCAAGACCCACCTGGCAGTCAGTTTGGTAGTGCTCATCGCGCTTGCCGGCTGTGCGAGTATGGCCCGTTATAACTACGACGATCGCAAGAGCTTGCCGAGATCCGTCGAAAGTTCTGTCGGATATGCTGCGCTGGATAGCCATTTCGCCTCCAACACCCTCATTCCTCAGTACCTCGTCGTCCAGTCACCACATGACATGCGCAACGCCCAAGCCCTTGCCGACCTCGAGCAGATGGCGCAGCGGGTGAGCCAGGTGCCGGGAGTTGCGATGGTGCGAGGTATCACCCGACCGATGGGGGAATCGTTCGAACAAGCGAGGGCGACCTATCAGGCCGGCGAAGTCGGCGGCAAGCTGGGCGAAGCATCCAAGCTCATCGCCGGTCACGATAGCGAGCTGAACATGCTGACTGGCGGGGCCGAGCGACTGGCCGACTCCCTCGGCGGCATCCGAGGCCAAGTCGGGCAGACCGTGGCTATGGTCAGCGTTTTGGTCGACACCCTCTCTTCGATGCTGCACCAAGTCGGCGGACAAAAGACTCTGAACGACATCAACAACGCCGCCCAGCTGATCAGCGGCATGCATGGGCTTGGCGATGCCATCGGCGTAAGTATGGTGGACAACCTGAAATGGTTGGATCCGGTATTGGCAGCACTCGATTCCAGTCCGGTCTGCAGTGCGGATCCCGACTGCAGCAATTTGCGTGTGCAGTTGCAGCGTCTGGCCACCGCGCGCAACGACGGGACATTCGACAAGATCGTTGACCTGGGCCGCAAACTGAGGTCAGCACGGGCCACGCAGAGCCTCGATTCACTGGTGACGAGTCTGCGCACCGCACTCTCCACCGCCACCAACGCGCTGCAATCTTTGGGGGGCGACTTGCGAGGCCAACTGGCCAAGCTGCAAAAGGGGGCTGATGCTCTTGCCGACGGCAGCCGACAGTTGGCCGACGGTGTGGAACTGCTCGTTGACCAGGTCAAACAAATGGGCGGTGGACTTAGCGAAGCGTCGGCGTTTCTGCTGGCAATGAAGTCTGAAGCAAAGAAACCATCGATGGCAGGCTTCTACATTCCTCGACAGGCGCTGACTTCGGAAGAATTCAAACAGGCTGCCGGTGCTTTCATATCGTCGGACGGGCGCGTGGCACGATATTTGGTCCAGACCGAACTGAATCCCTTCAGCACCGCAGCCATGGATCAGGTGAATGCGATCATCGCAGCGGCTCGCGGCGCTCAACCCAATACCGCGCTGGCGGATGCCAAGATATCGATGGCGGGGCTCACCGTCGGACTTCGCGACACGCGTGACTATTACGACCGCGACCTCAATTTCTTCGTCTTAGCGACTATCATCATCGTGTTTTTGATTCTCGTTGTCCTCCTGCGGGCACTCATTGCGGCGTTGTATCTCATTATCTCAGTGGTGATTTCGTATACCTCGGCACTTGGTATCGGGGTCATCGTGTTTCAATTAGTTCTCGGCCAGGAGTTACACTGGAGTGTGCCCGGGCTGACCTTCGTCTTGTTGGTAGCGATGGGAGCGGACTATAATTTGCTGCTCATATCCCGAATTCGTGATGGCTCACGGCACGGCCTGCGCCTGAGTGTGATCCGCACAGTCGGCTCTACCGGCGGCGTGATCACCTCGGCCGGGCTTATCTTCGCCGCCTCGATGTTTGGGCTGATGTTCGCAAGCTTCAGCACTTTAGTCCAGGCTGGATTCGTTGTCGGTGTCGGGATTCTGCTGGATACTTTCCTGGTTCGCACGATCACCGTGCCGACCGTTGCGGTGCTCGTCGGACAAGCGAACTGGTGGCCGAATCAATGGTGGCCACGCCTGTACTCACCGGCTCGGCTGAAACGACGGTCATCGAGATCCCGACAGCTGGTGGGCGACGCCTTCCGCCGTCCGGAAGACAGTCACGCCGGTGTCAGCCAGGCACGTCAGGCCGTACTACCAGCGATAACCACTGAGCGCGAAAGCGACGAACCTCCGCCATGCCACGCACTACCGCAATTCGGTCCGAGTTCCTCACCAGAAACAATCCACCGCCAGCGCTCCGAAGCCCACATCAAACAACTGGAAAGTGATCGTTAGGTTCCGTCAATGAAGATAGCACTGCCAAGTTTGCCAGCCGTGACCGCTAACAGGCCCGGATTCGCTGACCAGGCAACTTTTGCCCGGGCGCGGACAGCTATCGGGAGAAGCGAATGATATGTGGGGAACGGTCCTGTGGTTTGCATTTATCACATCGATGGAACCAGTACGGATCGGGATCGCTGCACTCTTGGTATCGCGCTCCCGCCCGATGGTCAATCTGCTGGTATTCTGGCTCGGTCTCATGACTGCGGGTTTGGGGGTTGCCTTGGCTGCTCTCTTCTTACTGCGAAGTTCCATGCTCCCCGTTATCCGAGTCACGCATTCTGTCGGCAACTACATGACTATTCCACCGATCCAAATCATCTTTGGTGTGCTCGCCCTCACTGCTGCTGCGATACTCGTTCGCCGGCCCGCGGCGTATCGGGCGGCACTGGCACCAACACCAGGCGAACCTCCGGCCGTCGGCCAGCGGCCGAGGCTACCAGCTGTGTTCTCACGACTGACGTGGGCGGGCGTGCTTAAAAGTGAATCGCTGGCGATGGCCTTTGTCGCTGGCCTGGGGACTGCGACGCCGCCCGTCGAGTACGGCGGGGCTATCATCGCTATTTCAGCCTCCCAAACCGGTTATAGTACGCAAATGAGCGCGGCGCTCATCTTTATTCTCGCGTCATACGCGATCGCCGAGATTCCCCTGGTCAGTTACCTGATATCGCCGGCGAAGACGTCCGCAATGTTGATGCAACTGACTGATTGGTTGCGCGCTTACCGCCGGCCAATTCTCGTTTCGATCTTCTGCTTGCTCGGGATATTGATGGTGGCGCGCGGCATGAGCACGCTCTGAGGAGGCGGTCGACGAATGGCTAAACGTGCAACCGGCCGTCCGGATAATCGGCTCTCATTCACCGACCAAGCCATGTTTTTGTGGCTACGCGTCTCCGGCGAAGAGCCGGTCATGCAGGCCGTGTGGATTTACGAGCACCCTGTCGACTTTGATGCACTGAGGCGCTTTCACCGCGGCGTTGGCCAAGTGCCACTGGGACGGCTGCGGATCGAACGTTCGCCGCTACCGTTCGGGCGGCATCGGTGGGTCTTGGCTGAAGGGCCGCAGTCGGATCTGGACATCGCTGAGTCTGCCCGCCCACGAGCCGAACTCACCGACTGGGTGGATGAGCGTGCCCAACTGCCGGTCGATCCGGAATGGGGTCCCGGTTGGCACATGGGAGTCCTGCCATGTACGGATGGTTCGACTGCGATCAGCATCGTGCTTTCGCACTGTCTGGCTGATGGGCTCGGGGGGCTATCGGTTGTCGCCGATCTGGTGAAGGGCAACAGCGTCGATTTTGGCTATCCATCGGCCTGTTCGCGTACCAGATTACGCGCCATAGCGTCGGATGCCCGCGAAGCCCTGCGGGGCGCGCCTGAGGTTGCCCGAGCACTTTCCGCAGCGGCAAAACTGGCGTTTCGGAGCAGGCACGACATTGCCCGGTCGATGAGATCGCGACGACCCAGCGCGATCCGCGGCGGCGACGGCGCCGACTGCAATGTCGTCGTGCCCTCGGTCGCAATCTACGTCGACCTCGGCGATTGGGATGCCCGCGCGAAACATCTTGGCGCAAATAGTCACTCGCTGGTTGCCGGGTTTGCCGCGAAACTCGGCGAACAAGTGGGGCGCTGCCGAGTCGACGGAACCGTCACCTTGCTCATCCCCACTAATAACCGCACCCAAGATGACGCGCGTAAGAACGCAGCCAGCCTTGCGCACATCCGGGTCGATCCGACACAGGTAACTACAGATTTGTCGGGCGCCCAGATCACCATCCGGCATGGCTTGAAATCGGCAAAAGAAGTGCCCGATCAGCCGTTAGACCTCCTTCCGCTGGTCCCGTTTATACCGAAGCGAGCAGTGCGGCGAAGCGCCAATGCTATCTTCGGTTTCGCCGATGATCTGCCCGTGTCATGTTCCAACCTCGGCAACCTCGACTCCGCAATAGCCAGCATTGACGGCACCGAAGCCGAGTACGTCATGTTGCGTGGGGTAGACCGATACATAACACGGCAAGCCCTTGAGCAACGGCGCGGCCTATTCACCGTGGTCGCCGGCCGTATCTGCGGCAAGATGTCGATCAGCATCGTGTCCTATCAGCCGGGGGCAGAGAACTCCAAGTCCCGTCTGCGCGAGCTGGCCGCACAGACGCTGGCACAGTTCGGTTTGACCGGCGTTGTCGACTAACTTGTCCGCCTCTATCGACCAGTGGCTAAAAGATATTTCGGCGTGCATCCTCTTCCAGGAGGTCGGCAGCTCTGGCGACGCCGGCCGCGGGATTGGTCATCCGGGTGGCGATTTCGCGGGCCCGAACAACGTACTGCGGAGCCAGGACGGATCGGAGCTCATTGACTAGCGATTTTCGGCTGATGCGCGAGAAACGCCGAGCAGAACCAACTTTCAACCTTTTGACCTGAATTGCCCAGAGCGGCTGATCGGCCTGCATCCAGAGCACCAACGTGGGGATTCCGGCCCGCATACCTGCGGCCGTGGTCCCGGCGCCCCCGTGGTGAACGGCCGCACGGCAGGCGGGAAGTACAGCTGCGTGGTTGATGTTACCCACCACCTTCACGCGGTCGTCGCAAGGCACATCATTGAAATCACTTACCCCAGAGCAAATCAACGCTCGCTCGCCTAACTGTGCGCAAGCATCGCCGATCATTCCGATTGTGTCTTCGGGAGATTCCACCCGCACACTGCCAAAGCCGAAGTAGATCGGCGGTGTTCTTGCGGAAATCCACGATGCGACCTCATCGTCGGTGGCGGTCGGCAATTCTAGCGTCAGCGCGCCGACAAACGGGCGCCGGCTTCCCCATTCGGCTGCCAATCCGGGAAAGAAGAGCTCTTCGTAGGCTTGGATCTCCAGCGATCCTCTTTCCACAATCCGTCGCAGCGAGGAGGCTGTTGTCTTCGGCAAGCCCAATTCGCGGCGTTGCGCGTCTTCTGCCTTCTTCGTCATGCGCCAATACAGCCACTCGAGCACGGTCATCGTGGAGCGAATCAACGGTGACGGCAAATAAGGAAGAAGCTGACCGTTGACCCGGTGCGGGAACTGGTGCAGCGCTGCCAACCGAATGCCTGCGTACTCCGCGACGTTGGCGGCGACCCCTTGATACATCTGGCCAGTCAATATGAGGTCGGCGCCCACCAACAGCGGCATCAGCGCACTGCTCATCTGCGCCCAGCCCCTCGTGATGTATTCCGCACCCACACGCACCAAGGTGATCGGATTGTGGATACTCCACAGTTCACGGGCAATATCCTCGTTCAGCATCGCGTACGAGTCAGGACCGTAGGCGACCCCCGATAGGCCGACCGATTCGACGAACCCGAGCAGATTGGGCGGGACCGCCATGTGCACTTCATGTCCCCGACGCAGCAGTTCAAGGCCCACCGCGGCGCAGGGCTCGACGTCTCCGCGCGTTCCGTGGACTGCCACAACAAATTTCATGGTGCTAATGTGTCTCCGGAGGTTGGGCGGTTCATCACGTATGTGGTCGACAAAATCGATCATGAAGGTAGCACTTAACAGTCGGAATCGGCGTCAAGGTCGCCACCTTTGATGGGATGGTGTACCCAGATGCCAGCACCGTGATAGCCCTTGTCGGTCAGCGTGGGGACACCGTCGGCTGCGGCCTTGTACAACCCGCCAAGGCAGTGCGTGCGCGCAGCGGCGACGTCATGGGTGCCGCCGAGTTTTAGAAGCACATTCCCGCTGGTAGAAAGCGCGCCCGAAGGGATTCGAACCCCCAACCTTCTGATCCGTAGTCAGATGCTCTATCCGTTGAGCTACGGGCGCCTGTCTTCGATTGTGCTGCCGG
>NZ_JBYCKY010000105.1:0-2676 GCF_057473605.1 Mycobacterium sp. TH-M82
GTGTTGCGGCGCAAGCATTCTGAGATCAAACGTCAGCTGCTGGACCAAACTGTGGTGTCGGGCATCGGCAACATCTACGCCGACGAGGCGCTGTGGCTGGCGGGGGTGCACAGCGCGCGGGTGGCCGCCACACTGCCCCGGCGGCAGTTGCGGGCGGTGCTGGACGCGACCGCTGACGTGATGCGCGACGCGCTGGCCGCCGGCGGCACCTCGTTCGACGCGCTGTATGTCAACGTCAACGGCCAATCCGGCTATTTCGACCGCTCGCTGAACGCCTATGGCCGCGAGGGCGAGCCGTGCCGGCGCTGCGGCACACCGATCCGCCGGGAGAAGTTCATGAACCGTTCGTCGTTCTCCTGTCCGAAATGCCAGCCCCGCCCACGCCGCGGAGCCTCCTCCACGCGAGCGTGCGTGTCGCCGGCCGACACACTGGGCAGATCGCCGGGTTGACGCACGCTCGCGTAGCGGTCGCCATTGAGCCATAAAACCAGGAAAGCAGTATCCTGGCTAACATGAAAACGACGCTGGAGCTGCCCGACGAATTGATGCGGGCAATCAAGGTCCGCGCGGCGCAGCAGGATCGCAAGATTAAAGACGTCGTGGCCGAACTGCTCAGACGAGCCCTGTCCCAGCCGGAGAGTGCAGCTGGGACTCCACGGTTGCGGCGGGTGCAGCTTCCGCTGGTGCAGTGTGGCGCCGCAGCTGGCCCGGAGATGACGCCGCAGCGTGTCGCCGCAGCCTTGCTCAACCAGGAAGCCGACTGGTCGTTCGGGCGCGGCGATGCTGCTGTGTGACACCAACGTTTGGCTGGCGCTGGCGCTTTCTGGGCACGTGCACCACATGGTCACGCGCGCATGGCTGGACACGGTCGACGAGCCCGGCGTCATCCATTTTTGCCGTGCCACCCAACAGTCGTTTCTCCGGCTGTTAACCAACCGCACAGTTCTGGGTGGGTACGGCAGACCGCCGCTGACCAACGACGAAGCGTGGGCCACCTACGCAGCGTTGCTGGACGACGACCGCATCGGCATGACGAACCGGGAACCCGACGGTCTGGAGGCCCACTGGCAGGCGTTCGCGGTACGCCGGTCGGCGGCGCCCAAGGTCTGGATGGACGCGTATCTGGCCGCATTCGCACTCACGGGTGGATTCGAGTTGGTGACCACCGACTCCGACTTCACGCAGTACAGCGGGATCGCGCTGCGGCTGCTGACCAGGTCATGAACGGCGACACCGTCGACGGAAATCAGTCGAAGATGTCGCGGCGCACGGTCGCTGACGATGCTGCCGTATCCACGAACCACTCCCGGGGGAACAACAGACCGAATACTTCAGGTGGCAGTCGAAGCAGTATCGCGAACATGCTTGCGACCAGGCCGTTGTCGCGGATCTGCGAGCGGTGGGCAGCGAACGCAGCTCGTTTCTGGCGTGCGAACCAGAAGACGTTGATCCGGTGTGTGATGGATGATCGTGGCGCGTATGCCGAGCGGACCACGTCCCGGTCGTATGGCGCCGGCAGTCTCAGCAATCGAGCGGCATCGCCGACCCGGCACAGCAGTTCGCGGGGCATCGTCGCCTCCAGCACGCGCGGTGTCGCTGCGAGCTCGGCGGCCCGCTTGCCGACGTGGTGCACTTGCACATGGTCACGATGGCTGTAGCCGCCGTTGGGGGCCCGTCGGTCGCCACAACGACAACCACGCGATGCCCGCCCGGCGGCCGCTGCCCGCGCGAGCGTGCCACCGGTGAGAATCACCTCGTCATCTGGATGGGCATGGAAGGCGACGACGGTGGCCATGCAGGGCAGTATGCCCGCTCACCCGTCCTGCCAGCGTGTCGAGATCGTGCCACCCGAATTTTTTCTCGACACCGTCGATCTCGACGCAAGATGTGCCGGTAGAAATAACCCATGACGCAACTGTGGGTCGAGCGCACGCTCACGTCGGGTACCACGGTCACTTTCACCACTTTCACGGTGGCTGATGTCAGAGTCTGACGTTCGCCTTGCCGCCTTGGTGCGCGGGCGGGTGCAGGGAGTCGGCTTCCGCTGGTGGACCCGGTCACGTGCGTTGGAACTGGGTCTGAGCGGATACGTTGCCAACCGCATTGACGGACGCGTGCTGGTCGTCGCGGAGGGGCCGCGGGAAACCTGCCAACGCCTGTTTGACCTGCTGCAAAGCGGCACCACGCCCGGTCGCGTCGACGCCGTCGTCGCCGACTGGTCGCAAGCGAGCGAGGACATCGACGGATTCAGCGCGCGGTAACTGGCTGCGGGCCGGTATACCGTGGGCGCACGCCGGTAGTCTCACAGGTCGTGCACCTCAAGAGTCTGACGCTGAAGGGTTTCAAATCCTTCGCGTCGCCGACGACTCTGCGTTTCGAACCGGGCATCACCTGCGTGGTCGGGCCGAACGGCTCGGGCAAGTCCAACGTGGTCGACGCGCTGGCCTGGGTGATGGGCGAGCAGGGCGCAAAGACGCTGCGCGGCGGCAAGATGGAGGACGTCATCTTCGCCGGCACGTCATCGCGTGCGCCGTTGGGCCGCGCAGAAGTCACCGTCACCGTCGACAACTCCGACAACGCGCTGCCGATCGACTACACCGAGGTGTCGATCACCCGGCGGATGTTCCGCGACGGCGCCAGCGAATACGAGATCAACGGCGCCAGTTGCCGGTTGAT
>NZ_JBYCKY010000106.1:0-1775 GCF_057473605.1 Mycobacterium sp. TH-M82
CGCGTCGGACAACTCCTGAACTCGCCGCAGGGCGACGGGGTCCAACCGAACCGGCGCAGAGGGCGCACGCTGCTCCCCCTCGCCACCCGTCGGGGACAACCGGTCATGCGGCGCGCTGTCCGACGGAATGTTGCCGGCCCAATAGGCCTGGTCTTCCCGGTAGTCGGCGGACGCTGTGTATTCCGACTCGCACCGAACCAGATCTTCCAGGGATCCGAAGAAGGACGGCGGAATGGGAGAGTCAGAAACAATTGCCGCGTATACGGTCGCAATCCGGTTGGCGAGCAGCGTGATTCCGGTTCCATCGATGATCATGTGGTGGAAGCAGCCGAACAAGTAGAATTCGTCCACCCAGGTCTGGAACAAGGCGAATTTGAACAGCGGGCCGGCCGGGGACATGGGCGTGTGCTGGATGGACAACGCCCTCGCGCGAGCCTCTTGCACCGGATGGCCCGCGTCGCTCAGGTCTTGGAAGTCCAGTTCGACGTCCGGGTAATCGATCGCCCGCTGGAAAACCTGGCCGTCGGCCTCGACGATGGCGGCCCTGGCCGGTTCGGCCTCGCCCATCGCTTGACTGATCGCGCGCTTGAGTACGTCGGGATCGATCGTTCCGTCGAATCGCACAAGTACACCGAGCTGCCACTCCGTACCGGCGTGACCCGTCTCCTGCGCAAGCCAAATGTCGAGTTGGCCCCGCGTCAGCGGAAGCGCCTGGTCATCACGTGTCATTCGGTCTACCTATCAACGCCCCAGTGCCGCGGCCAAGCGTCAATGCCGCTTCCCCGCGGCTAACCGACAATGCCCCTGTCCCGCAGCCAAGCGATCGCGCAGACTCTTCGGTCTTATGTCGGTCCAGTTCTGCTCGATGTAGTCCAGACACTCCGCGCGAGCCGCCTCGCCGTACACCACCCGCCAGCCGGAGGGAACGTCGGCGAAAGCCGGCCACAGGCTGTGCTGCTCCTCGTCGTTGACCAAGACCAAAAACCTGCCATCTTCGTCGTCGAACGGATTGATGCTCACCGCGTCTCCCGTACCCGTCTACTGGACATAGGTGTAACAAGTCCTAAACCATACTGGATGACCAAGGAGGTTGTCTTGGCCTTGGGGGAAATTCAGGTGCCGATCCCTCACCTGAAACCTACGCGGTGGTAATATCTCCCGCGCCGTACTCTGGAACCTTCAAATTCGCGGTGATCAGTTCACGGCCCCACGTCGCACGGTGCGCCGAGCGGGTGAAGCCGTTCGCTCACGAGGTTGCCGGCCGGGCTGTCGCCGCGACGACGCGCACCGGCGCCTCGAAAGCCGCAGACGTGCACTGTTGATGAACGACAATCGTGTGCCGACATATTCGGGCCCCGAGAAGATTCCGGCCGCGGACCGCCGTGTCGTTTGCTGGCCCACGCCGATCGACCGGCACGGGCAGGGGCCAACTCCTCGGTCTGGTTCGTGTCGCAATAGTTGCTCGGACCCGTTGCCGCAGCCGTCGGCGCGGCCGCTGCGCCGCCCGTCCGGGACGTAGACGCCACGGCGACAACTGGCCTGATCGGCGCCGGAGTTCCGTCGACCGTGGTCGCGATGCCGATCGCGTCATGGTGGCACCGGCCGTGTCATGGCGGCACCGGCCGTGTCACGGATTCAGCAGACGGCACCGGGGCGTTCTTTGCGATCGCAGACGTCGAGGCTACTGTAGGGGCGGCACAATTCGGTGAGGCGACGCAGATTTGATTGAGGCGACATCAATGGACAACCATGGCGAACAATCGGCGCAACTCGAA
>NZ_JBYCKY010000107.1:0-13384 GCF_057473605.1 Mycobacterium sp. TH-M82
AATACGACAATTGTTTCGTGGTTGCCTTTTTACCATGACATGGGTTTGGTGCTGGGAGTCTGCGCACCGATCCTGGGTGGCTATCACGCCGAGCTGACGAGTCCGATTTCGTTTCTGGAGAGGCCGGCCAGGTGGGTGCGATCTTTGGCCGCGTCTCCTCATGCGTTTTCAGCGGCACCGAACTTCGCCTTCCACTTGGCCGCCCGCAAAACAACCGACGGTGACCTGGCCGGGCTCGACCTCGGTGGGGTGCTGGGCATCATCTGCGGTGCCGAACGTGTCCAGCCGGCCACAGTGCGGCACTTCGTCGATCGGTTTGGTCACTTCAATTTCCGGGACCACATGGTGCGTCCTTCGTATGGCTTGGCGGAGGCTACCGTCTTCGTGGCGGCTGGCACCTGGGGTGAATCATCGGAGGCGGTTCACTTCGATGTCGGGGAGTTGTCCGCGGGCCGCGCTAGGCGGTGTGCGGCCGGGACCGCCACAGAGCTGGTCACATACACGGTGCCGCGCTCACCCACACTGCGGATCGTCGACTTCGAGACACGCCGCGAGTGCCCGCACGGCTTGGTCGGGGAGATCTGGGTACATGGCGCCAACGTCGCCGACGGCTACTGGCGTAAACCGCGGGAGGAGCAGCGCTGCTTCGGCGCAATGCTCGTCGACCCGTCACCGGGCACGCCTGACGGACCCTGGCTGAGAACCGGAGACCAGGGTTTCATTTTCTCCGGTGAGCTGTTCATCGTCGGCCGCATCAAAGACCTGCTGATCATCCATGGGCGTAATCACTATCCCGAGGACGTTGAGGCGACGGTCCAAGAGGTCACAGGTGGTCGGGTCGCGGCGATATCGGTCCCGGTGGACAGTACCGAGAAGCTGGTCACCGTCATCGAGCTCAAGAAGCGAGGCGACTCCGACGAGGAGGCGATGCGCCGGCTCGCCTGCGTCAAAAGCGACGTCACCGCCGCGATCTCCACTGTTCACGGCCTGAACGTCGCGGACCTCGTGCTGGTATCGCCCGGGTCGATTCCCACCACGACCAGCGGCAAGATTCGGCGCGCCGCCTGCGTCGAGCAGTACCGCCAGGACCAATTCGCCCGGTTGGACGCCTGAGCCAACCGCTGGGCGCAGCCAGACCGGCAAACGTTGGTCATTGTCCCGACTTCCGCAGCTGTCCGTGCGGGTGTGCCGCTGCGGCCTGAGATCACCCGCCGGCTGGGGAGCGCGGGACGACCTTGTTGGCCTTATGGTTGCGCGACTTGGCGGCGGTAGCGCTGATTGCCCGTCCGGCCAAAGTTCCCAGCAGGGTCTCGCCGAACAACATGCTTCCGGGCATGCCGGCAAAGTCCTCTGCAGCGGCGCCGGCATCCGACACTGTCCCTGCCGCCGTGTCCATCGCGGTGTCTACCGCCGAAGCGGTGGTCGCGGCCCAGCTTGGCGGCACCGACAAGGCGCCGACGACGCTGGCCCGGCCCACTACTGCCGAGGTCGCCGAGGTCGCCGACGTGGTGGCAGCCATCTCCGGCAGCGGGATCCCGAAAATGGGATCGAACGGCCCGAGCCCGGTAGCGAAGTCGCGTAGGGCGCTGGTATTAAAGCCGGTGAGCCTGGTCGACAACGCGATAAGACGCCAGACCTCGTCGTTGATCGACAAGGTCGAGCCGGCTACGAATATCTGATACTCGGTGATCGGCACCCCGGCGATCACGGGCACCACGCCCGACGAGGACGACGACGACGAGGATGTGAGGCCCTGCAGGGCGGTGGTGAGCGCGGACGCCAGCTGCGGACTGCTGGCGGCGGCCTGGGCGTGGCCGGCGCCCACGGCCGCAGCCTGGGCGACGGCGGCGGCCTGGGCCGCCTGCCCGCCGGGCTGGGTGGTTTGCGGCGGCTGACCAAACGGGGTCAACTGCGACGCAGACGCCGAGGAGTCGGCGTAGCCGTACATCACCGCGGCGTCTTGAGCCCACATCTGGTCGTAGGCGGCTTCGGTGGCCGCGATCGCCGGGCTGTTTTGGCCGAAGAAGTTCGTTGCGACCAGTGACGTCAGCTGAGCCCGGTTGGCTTCGATCAGCGGCGGGGGCACCACGGCGGCAAACGCCGTCTCGTAGGCACCCCCGGTCGCCCTGGCCGCCGCAGCGGTCTGCGTCGCCTGTGCGGCGGTGTCGTGCAGCCACGCCACATAGGGGGCGACCGCACCCGTCATCACCGTCGACGCCGGGCCCTGCCATCCGGCACTGGTCAGATTGGCGATCACCGAGGAATATGCGGCGGCAGAAAAACCCAGCTCCTTGGCCAGTCCGTCCCAGGCTGTCGCGGCGGCCAGCAGCGAGGCTGATCCGGGACCCGAGTACAGCCTGGCGGAGTTGATTTCCGGTGGCAGCGCTCCAAAATCCATGGTCGGGCTCCTTTTCTTTCGCTCAACTTCGGGTGGTTGATCGGCCGGCACGCTCGGAGGCCGGGTTATGGACGATCACCGGTTTCGACTTCGGGTCATCAGAGTCGGCGGCGTTTTTCGACAGCGCACTCATCAGCGCCTGGGAAAACGTCATGCCCGGCGTCGGCGCCGCCGGGGTGGGGGCGGCCGCGACAGCGGCGCCGGTGCCTGGCAACGCCAGCGCGACCGGGCGGACCGGCACGGGGTCGCCCGCCCAACTCGGCGGCACCGACAACGCCCCCACCGCCCCGGCCTGGCCTATTCCCGCCGACACCGGGGCCGCCGTCCTGAGCCCGGCAGCAAGCTCGGTAGTGGCGTACCGTTCGGCGAATCGCTGGGCCGTAGCGGCCTGCCGCTGAGTACTTGTGCTTATCCCTATGATCCTGGTTCCCAGATTGACCTGCGAGTTAACCCGGAACGCGGTATTGGCAAGAAAAAACCAGTCCTGCCCGAACAAGGTGGGGCCCAGCAGGCCGTTGAGGCCGAAGATGGGTGCCGTGGCGAACAGCGCCGTGGAGTCCAAGAGCGTCGTCGAGCTGATGAACGGGAAGAACGGGGCGTCTGCTGAGGCTGTCGCCGCCCCGGTCGGGGTGAGCTGGTGCAGCGCGGCGGGCAGCGCCCTGGTCAACTGGGCCAGGGCCTGGGTGTGGGCGCCGGTCGCGGCCTGGGCGCCCTGCCCGGCCGGGTTGGTGGTGAGTGGCGGCTCGTTGAACGGGGGCAACGTGGTGGCCGACGACGCGGCGCCGGCGTAACCGTGCATTGCGGCAGCGTCTTGGGCCCACATCTCGGCATAGTGCGCTTCGGTTGCCGCGATCGCGGAAGTGTTCTGCCCGAAGAAGTTGGTCGCGACCAGTGCCGCCAACAGCGATCGGTTGGCCACGACCACCGGCGGGGGCACCGTCATCGCGTAAGTGGCCTCGTAAGCCGCCGCCGCCGCCTTGGCCTGCGCGGCGGTCTGTGCGGCCTGGGCGGCGGTGTCATGCAGCCATACCACATACGGTGCGGCCGCGGTCGCCATCGCCGCCGATGCCGGGCCTGACCACAGTTGACCGGTCAGCTCCGAAATCACCGAGGAGTAGCCGGCCGCGACGGACTCCAACTCGGCGGCCAGCGCGTCCCAGGCCGCAGCCGCCGCCAGCATCGGCCCCGACCCGGGACCGGTGTACATGCGTGACGAGTTCACCTCTGGCGGCAATGCCGCGAAATCCAACAGTGCCCCTCCTTCAGAGGATGTCGTGGGCCTCGGTGACCCCCATCCGAACCAGCGATAACGTCAGGGGTGGTTCACAAGCACCTAGTGAATCGCCGCGGCCTGCGCGCTGATAGCCTGGCACACAGCCGCCTGCGCGGCGAGCCGACGGGCCGTCAGGCCGCATCGGGTCGGCGCCGGAGTCATCCCGGTGGCGGTTGGCCCGATACGAAAGGCATCAGCCCGTGCTGTCACTAGCGTTGGAGACGGTACCTATCCCGAACCAGCCGGACCTGCGCTGCTCTGACACCTCGGATATCGATCGGGAACGTCGCGGCTCGCTGGCGAAGTGAAAAGAGAGATTGGTGATCGCATTGCGCATAGACACCTGCCTCAACCCGATAGTCGTCGAGTAGAGGCCATTAGCCGGATGCGGCGATCGTGGCGAGCCTCATCGCCATCTACTGTCATACCCGAAAGTTGGGGTATCCGCCTGGACGGATCGCTAGAGTCCGCTGGAGATGTGCTGTGCGCGAGTCGCGCTGGTCGGCTGTCGCCGTTCGGGTCCGGCGAACGCGGTGTTGCGCTGCCGTGAACCAGCACTAGCACCAGCGGTCGGTAGCACCGTCCCCCGGTCGTGTCACTGCGCTGGGTGCGCCCGGAAGCCCGTCCAGAAGCCCGCTCAGAAGCCATTGCGCTGCAGCATTATTCACGGAGTACCGCCGTGATCACTCGTTTTGGTCCGGCGTGTCCTCGGGGGTGAGGTCATAGGCGTCCACCCGCCAGGTGCCATCGACCAGACTCAGCTGGTTCCAGCACGCAGTCCGTTGGCGCACGTGATCCAGCGACGGGTCGAGTTGCTTGAGCAGGGCCTGGTTGAACGCATCGTGGGACACCATCACGACGGGACCGGGCCCGAGTTCGTCCACCAACTCGAAGAACGCCCGTTTGGCCCGATCGGCTACGACTTCGAGCGGTTCCACTCCGGGCGCCGAATCGACACTGCCGTAACGGCGTTCCACGTCGGCGCGGCGCAGCTCGGTCTGGGGCCCGTAGTCGCGGTCGTTGAGCCGGTCGTCGATTCGGGCAGACACCCCGGCGGCCGCGGCGATCGCCTGCGCGGTCGCCACCGCCCGTTGCAGCGGACTGGAGATCACCACCGTGGGATGCCGGGTGGCGAGTTCGTCGCCCAACCGGAACGCCTCGGCTACGCCAACTTCGTCGAGCGGGGGGTCGCTGAGCCCACGCAGCCGTCCGTCGGCGTTGAGGGCGGTACGCCCGTGTCGGGCCAGATAAACGCGTGTCACTGTCGTCACTGTGAACCTCCAGGTAGGTATTCCTACAGGAATCATCGGCCTGGTCGGCGGTTCGGGTGTTGGCTCACACCCCGGCGGAGTTCCATCGCGCCGGGTCAGCGTACCTCAAAATATTTCGTGCACCAATCGCCAGGCCCTCCCGCCGACGTAGCTTGGAATCAGCTGGAGAACCCATGTGCATCGGATACCTCGCCTTGCCAGGAGCGAGGCATCGCGCTTTAATGGGGCGCAGTACGAAGGTTGCGTCGGGTTGAGGCGTATGTCTCGAGGCGTATGTTGAAGCACCGACGCGCCATGGCGGTGGGGCTCGCCACGACTGCGCGTCGTCTATCGATGGCCAACGGTCCCTGCGGAACGCATTGGGATGTGGCTGTCGAAGCCACATACGACGCATGGGAAGGCTGATGGCCGTTTTGTTTTCGTGCCGTTCGATCATGGTTCCCGATTTGGGTTGTCGGCCACATACCACCGTGGCGGACGCTGGGCCGGCGATCCGTTCCCGTGTGTCATTTAAGAGGCACCACCGCCAGTGAGAGGTAAGAACGCCATGGCACGTACGCACCGCATCGTCGACTGGAACCCCGAAGACACCGTCGCTTGGGAGGGCGGCGAGAGCCGCATCGCCCGCCGCAACCTGCTTTGGCAGGCCGTGAATGTGCATATCGCATTTTCGGTTTGGTACCTGTGGTCGGTGATGGTGTTGTTCATGCCGGTGGCTGTTTACGGTTTTTCGGCTGGCGACAAGTTTTTGCTGGCCGCCACCGCATCGCTGGTGGGTGCGCTCGCGCGTATCCCCTATGCGTTGGCGTCCAATTGGTTCGGCGGCCGGAACTGGACGGTGTTTTCAGCGGCGGTACTGGTGATCCCGACTATCGGGACCTTGTGGCTGATGGCCCATCCCGGGCTCCCGTTGTGGCCGTATCTGGTGTGCGCGGCGCTGACCGGACTTGGCGGCGGCAGCTACTCGTCGTCGCTGGCCAAGGTCGAGGGTTTATATCCGCAGCGGCTCAAGGGCTTTGCCCTAGGTGTCACCGGAGGGCTTGCCAACCTGGGGTCTGCGTCCGTCCAGATAGTCGGGCTGCTGGTGATTGCCACAGTCGGTCATCAGGCATGGTACTGGGTATGCGCGGTTTACCTGGTGTTGCTGGCGGTCGGCGGTATCGGCGGGGCGTTGTTCATGGATAACATCGCCGCTCACCGCACCGGCCTCTCAGTGACCAACTACTGGTCCATTCTCAAGGTGCCCGACTCGTGGGGAGTTGCGTTTCTCTACCTCTGTGCTTCGGGGACGTTCTTGGGTTTCGCGTTCGCCTTCGGCGAGCTCCTGCAGCACAACTTCAGGGCCGCGGGACAAAGCTACGGTCAGGCGTCGCTGCATGCCGCCGAGATCGCCTTCATCGGACCGCTGCTGGGTTCGTTTGCGCGGATCGTCGGCGGTCGTCTCTGCGACCGATTCGGCGGTGGCCGCGTCGCCCTGAGCGTCTTTGGTACCGCGACCCTGGCCGGCGGGCTTCTGGTCGGCGTCAGCACCCACGCAGATCATGTCCACGACAGCGGCGGCTCCCTCGGCCTCTCCACGATGGTCGGCTACATCAGCGGGTTCATGGTGCTGTTCATCCTCTCCGGAGTGGGTAAAGCTGCGGTCTACAAGCTGATCCCGTCGATCTTCGATGCGCGCAGCCGGACGCTGGGGATCGGCGACGTTGAACGGCTGCACTGGGCCCGGGTACGCTCGGCAGCGGCGATCGGCTTCGCCGGCGCGTGCGGTGCGCTCGGCTCGGTGGGGGTCAACGTGGCGCTGCGGCAGTCCTATGAACTCAGCGGCACTGTGACACCGGCATTCTGGGTCTTCCTGGTGTGCTATGCGGGTGCCGCGGTGCTGGCCTGGGCACGGTATGTGCGGCCGCACGGGTCGCTGCAGGCGACGACGGCTGAAAACGAGGCGGTGGCAGTGACCGCGTCGGGCCGCCGAAACAGCGTGTAGGAGCACTGCCGAGCGCACCAAGGAAGGGACAACGACCCACGTGATGATGGAGGGCAGGATGAACGCGCCAGTAGGCGATAGGTCAGTGGGGCAGTATCTTGACCGAGTGTGCGCATTATCAGTCGAAGCCGGCAAGCTGACCCGCCGCCATCGCCCCCAGCTCGTTGCGGGCAACTCGGTGCGGCAAAGCCGGCGAACGTCCTCACTAATCTGCAACAAACCGACGTCGAAGAATGACAGTTTTGTGATCGGCTTCGAGTAACCGCTTTCGTGATAGCAATGATTCGGGTGACCCGAGAGAGTTGAGCATGAGTCGTAACATCACGTGGCATCTTCAAAGTGTTACTCGCCGCGAACGGGAAAGCCTTAATGGCCACCGGGGATGCGTGGTTTGGTTCACCGGACTGAGTGGCGCCGGCAAGAGTACGGTGGCGAATCTGGTGGACCGGAAGCTCTATGAGCGGGATATCCATGGTTATGTCCTGGATGGGGACAACGTGCGTCACGGGCTCGATGCCGGGCCCGAGGGGCTTGCAAAATCTCATGGTGAAAAGTTCGCCAAGCGTTTCGGCTTAGGGTTTTCCGCCGAGGAGCGCGAGGAGAATATCCGGCGGATCGGCGAGGCGGCGAAGCTGTTCTGTGAGAATGGCATCGTTGCTCTCGTCGGCTTTATCAGCCCGTATCGTCGTGACCGCGACAGAGTTCGCGCCAACTTCGCCGACGGCGACTTTATCGAGGTCTTTGTCGACACCCCACTGGAGATCTGTGAGCACCGCGATCCCAAAGGGCTTTACAAGCGGGCCCGAGCCGGCGAAGTCACGGGGTTCACCGGGATCGACGATCCCTACGAAGCGCCGTTGCATCCCGAAATCAGGCTGGACGGCCAGAAGGATCCCCGCTTACTGGCAGACGAGGTAGTTTCCTATCTCGAGCAAGTGGGTGTGATCTCGTCTCCTCTTGGCTGCCGTAGTTCTCGACGCGGTGGCTGCTAATGTTCTTTCGTAGCGCGATTGGGCCGAGGACTTGCGAACTCTGGCGCTCGAGAATGCGCGATGAGGAGTTATAACTGGTTGACAATATTTTAACGGTACCTGCGATGAGGTCAGCTGGATATTTTGAAAAACGAAACGGTCAAACATAATCCGAAAGAGAGGCGGTTAGATGGCTTATCTGGGCCATAACGGAAAAGCAATAGTAGAAAGCGTGTCGACGGTCGACGCTGCGAAAAAGATAACAAACCTTCCAAGAGTCCCCATAAAGCGGGCGACCGCGCACGAGGTAATCAGCCTTTCGTACGGTTTCTTCACACCGCTTACCGGATTTATGCGGCGCCAAGAGGTTGATGACACCTTGGACAAGATGCAACTCCCGGACGGAACGCTGTGGAGCATACCCATAGTATTCGACATGTCGGCCGAGAATATCGAGAAGTTCAATATCGCAGAAGGGGATCGCGTAGTTCTTGACTACCTGGGCGCCCCGATGGCCATCTTCAACGTTGAAGAGATATACGACTACAACCTAGAGCGGATGGCCGAAAATACCTACGGCACGACGGATACCAGGCACCCTGGGGTGAAGAGGGTGATGGCCTACGAGGACAGGTTCCTCGGCGGCCCGATCACGCTGATCAACGAACCCGTGTTCAACGAGCCGTTCAAGAGCTACTGGTTGACCCCAAAGCAACATGCTGACGCGTTGAGGGGGAAAGGCTGGAAGCACGCTGTCGCCCATCAGACGCGCAACGTTCCACATACGGGCCACGAGGCACTGATGAAACAGGCCTGGTTTGCCGCGAACGAGGACCTGCCAGTGGACACCCTGAATACGGGAGTCCTGGTCAACGCAATCATCGGCGAGAAAAGGCCCGGCGATTACATTGACGAAGCAATACTTTTGGCGCAGAATGCCCTTCGAACTAATGGATACTTTCGTGACGATGTTCACATGGTGACCTTCACGCTATGGGACATGCGGTACGCAGGCCCCAGAGAGGCCATCTTCCACGCGATCCTGAGGACCAATCTTGGATGCACACATCACATGTTCGGACGAGATCACGCGGGAGTAGGGGATTACTATCAACCCTATGACGCGCAGAACCTCCTCAAGCAATATCGGGAGAAGCTCTCGTTAAAGCCAGTTTTCCTTAGAGAAAATTGGTACAGCCCGGAATGCTTGGATATCGAAAGCTCTGCCCTCTGTGGCCTCGAGTCGACGGCTCAAAGCTTTAGTGGCAGCGTGATCAGGAGCATACTGACCGACGAAGTGAAACCGACGAGAATGGTTATGCGGCCGGAGGTGTTCGACGTCGTCATGGAAAGTGCGGCCACTTACGGACAGGGCTCACCCTTCGTGACCGAAGACTATCTGAAAGACCGACTGCCGATCTTTTCCCTCAACAAATTAGAGGAGCTCGATTCATGAACAAAAGCCAGAGCGATATCAAGATCAATGTCTGGATCAACGACGTGCGACTGGCAGTATTGCAGGAGGCCGGGCTGGCGGAAATGGCTAAGGAGGCGTTCGCCGGCATGAAGCGTCTGGCGATTTCCGCGACGGAAGACCAGAAGAACCTCCTCCTGCAACGTTACCCATCGGCGAAGTATGATTCCGCCACCACTCGCTCCATCGAGTTGCTCCCCAAACTGGCAAAGGATAGCTTATTCGACCTTTCCATCAAAATGCACTCGACGGGCCCCGAGGTAGTCGGCCGTTTTCTCGAACAGGCATGATCGCGGGCCCGGCATCCCAGGACACCGTCGGTGGTGCGGTGACCAGGACTGTGATGGAGTTGATCATCGCGTAGAAGAGCAGCACCGCGGCTTCCGGTCGCGGGGAGCGCGCGGCCGGCTGGGGGTATCGCTGGCGGGGTTCGGCCAGATGTGTTGCTCTCCAGGCTTCTTCACGTCAAGTGCGGCTCTCGGCCGGTTTGTGGTTGCGGCTTGTCTGGTCGTCGGTTATCGGAATCAGCTGGAAATCTGCTGTGCATCAGCTGCTTTGGGTTGTCCAGGTAGAGAGCATCGGGTTGACTGGAGGTGGAGTAGGCTCTGGGTTGGCAGCTGGTATGCTGCCAATGACGCATGATGGCGGTGGGGCTCGCCATAAACTGTCGCATAACGTATCGACGGCCAACGGTCCCTGCGGAACAGAACAACAGATCAGTACCCGGCTGGCCAATTGTGCAGCCAGATGTGACGCAGAGGATAGCGTGGTGGCCGTTCGTTTTTCGTACACATTCGAAGCAAGCCCGGACAGTGCGGGCCCGCGATGAGCACATCCGACAAGTCCCGATCGGGCTGGCGCGATTGTCAGGCGGCCGTCCTACCTGCGCGAAGCGACTTGACGGTTACGCCTACATGTTCGGTGAGAGGTAGATAGCGCATGGCGCGTGGGCACACCATCGTGGAATGGAATGCCGAAGACGCCGCGAGTTGGGCGGATGGCAACAACGCGATCGCCCGCCGCAACCTGTTCTGGTTGGTGGTGAACACCCATGTCGCCTTCTCGATCTGGTATTTGTGGTCGGTGCTGGTGCTGTTCATGCCGGCGTCGGTCTACGGTTTTTCCATCGGCGACAAACTGCTGCTGGCCATCACCGCCTCCCTGGTCGGGGCGCTGGTGCGCATCCCCTACGCGATGGCCGCCAACTGGTTCGGCGGCCGCAACTGGACGATGTTCTCCTCGCTGGTGCTGCTGATTCCGACTGCCGGGGCCATTGTGCTGCTGTCTCATCCTGGCCTGCCGTTGTGGCCGTATGTGGTGTGCGCGGCGTTGACCGGGTTGGGTGGCGGCAACTACTCGGGTTCGCTGGCCAAGGTCGACGGTTTGTACCCGCAGCGGCTCAAGGGCTTTGCGCTGGGACTCACCGGTGGGTTCGCCAACCTGGGATCGGCGGTCATCCAAGCGGTCGGGCTGGTGGTGCTGGCCGTCGTGGGCAACGCCGCGCCGTACTGGGTATGCGCGATCTACCTGTTGCTGCTGGCCATCGGCGGGCTCGGCGCGGCGCTGTTCATGGACAACGTCATCGCGCACCGGGCCGGCCTGTCGATAACCAACGTGCGCAACATTTTGTCGGTGCCCGACTCGTGGATCATCTCGTTTATCTACTTGTGCTGCTCGGGTTCGTTCCTGGGTTTCGCGTTCGCGTTCGGCCAGGTGTTACAGCACAACTTCATCGTCGGCGGTCAGAGCCACACGCAGGCCTCGCTGCACGCCGCCGAGATCGCGTTCATTGGGCCGCTGCTGGGATCGCTGGCACGCATCGCCGGGGGTAAGGTCAGCGACCGCTTCGGTGGCGGGCGGGTCAGTCTGGTCATGCTGGCCGCCATGATCGTCGGTGGAGCGTTCGTGATCGCCGTCAGCACCCACGACGACCTCACCAGCGGCCCCGGAGGTGCCGCGACGACACTGACCATCTTTGGCTACATCATCGGCTTTATCTGGCTGTTCGTCTTCTCCGGCGCGGGTAAGGCGGCGGTGTACAAGCTGATCCCGTCGGTCTTCGAGGCGCGCAGCCGCGTACTGGACGTCAGCGACGACCAACGTCGCGACTGGGCCCGGGTCAGGTCGGGGGCGTTGATCGGATTCGCCGGCGCGTTCGGGGCACTCGGCTCGGTGCTGATCAACTTGGCCCTGCGGCAGTCCTATGAGAGCACCGGCACCGAGACGCCGGCATTCTGGACCTTCTTGGCGTGCTATCTCGTCGCCGCGTCGCTGGCCTGGGTGCGTTACGTGCGACCGCAGCATGCGGGTGTCCCGGCATTCCAAGGCGGCGGGCAATGACGACGGCCGGCGGCTGAGGCGATGCAAGACCGAATGGACGAAACCCATGGGCGGGCGGGTGCGACCCGTTCGCTCTCTGGGCACCGAAATTGGAGAGGGAGGGCTGCAGTGTAGCGTGTTTACATTCTAGACAGTGTCACGTTTCCTTACGAATCCTCGTCCCGTGAGTAGGCGTTCTTACGGGCGATCTTACAGAAAGGCGAAATCAGCTATGCAGAAACAACTCGTCCGCCCGAGCAGAGTCCTCCGGGATTATCTGTCCAACTCCCTGGTATGGGAGGATTTTCTGGCCCAGGGCGGCTTTGTCGACGGCGACATCGTCGTTGTGACCCCGTTTAAGGCCGGCACCACCTGGACTCAGCGGGTCGTCCAGCAGATCCTGCAAAACGGTGAGGAGAACGACGGAGGCCTCTCGGACGCGTCTCCGTGGCTCGACTCCAGCTGGGGCGATCACGCGCAGATGCTTGCCACGCTGCAAAAGCAGCGCGATGCCGGGATACGGCGGGTGATGAAATCTCATGTGCCCGCCGACGCCCTGCCGCTCGCCTCTGAGGCCCGGTACGTGTTTGTCGGCAGAAACGGCAAGGATCTGGGGATCAGCTTCCACATCTATCTGAAGAACTTCACTGCGGAGACGATGTCGGCGATCAACCGGATTCATGCCGAGTGGTGCTCTGATCACGTGCCTCTGGTGATTCCCGACGACGTGCAGGTGTTTTTCGACCAGTGGATCGACACCGACGGATACGGCTGTTGCGACCTGTTCGATATGATGAAGTCGTGGTGGAAGTTCCGGGACGAGCCGAACGTGTTTCTCATCAACTATCAAACGCTGAGAGATAATTTCCAGAGTGAAGCCGCTCGGCTCGCGGAGTTCCTGTCCTGTGACCCCGCCTCGCTTCGTATGGATGTTATCGAGGAGCATTGTTCGTTCGAGTACATGAGCGCCCGCGCGGAAAAAATGGCGCCGTTCGGCGGAGGACACATGGGCAACGCCAAGTCGTTCTTCGACGGGGTCGGAGTGGATAGCGATTACCACAGCGTATTAACTCCGGCGTCGATCGAGCACTACGATCGGCTTGCTGTCGAGAAGCTTGGCAAGCAGTGCGCGCACTGGTTGGAGACGGGTGAAGTCACCTCGGCACCGTGATTTAATCCGGCCATCATCTCATACCGTGGGACTTCGCCCTCCGGCGAAGTCCCACGGTATGAGATAAATGCCCCCGAGGCCGATGCCAGAGCGGGTGCTGGTACGGCGCGACCGCCTCCTCATGGACGGCGTTGCACTGCTCTACATCGTGGCGATCGCGATGGTGGCACAGCGATGCGGCGGGCACTACCTCCTTTTCCCGGGTCTTGCGGCACTTTCGCACGACGTTTTGACCCGGCCGTGGGGAAAATGGGCGATCCAGCCCGGGCGGCTGATCCTCACGCCGGCGTTGGGGGCGACCGTCGGCACATTGACAACGCGAGCGTTCGGTTACGGTGTCCTGACCATTCTCGTCGTCACCACCTTGTGTCTGATTCTTCTTGCTGTGCTGCGGTCGAATATCGCCCCGACGATCGCGGCCGGCGCACTGCCCCTCGTGTTGGGTATGAAGAGCTGGGTTTACCCCTTCTCGGTAGCGTTGAGCCTCGTTGTGTTGGCCGGAATCTTGTTGCCGTGGAAAAAA
>NZ_JBYCKY010000108.1:0-3516 GCF_057473605.1 Mycobacterium sp. TH-M82
CACGCTTGAGAACGTCGTATAGCTGTTCGGTCAGCTCGACACGATCGTGTTCGCCTGCACCGGACAGGAAGAAGGCGGGCTCAGGAGAGGTCCCGTGACGTGCCTCGTGCGCCTCGATGAAGCTGAGGACATCGGCAAGCCCATTGGCATCGGCCGGAACCGGGTTGACAATCTCCGCGGAAGCGCTGCTCATGGGTCTCACTTCCTTTCCTCTCACACCGTCGGAACGAAGCTAAGCGTAGCATAGTTACGAAAATTACGAAAAGGTGGCAGGCGCTGGGCTCTGCATCGCAATGTCGATTTCCCGACGCTAGTCGTAGGTAACCCGTTCGGCGCCAGCGGCTTTCAGTAGCTGGTCTCGTGCTTCACATAAGCTGTCGACAGCGGACTTCAAGTCGAGAGCGGCATCGGCCAGTTGGTGGCGCCCCGCAGGATTACCGTGTGAAGCAAGCAGTGCGGTCGCTGAGCGGAGTCTGTCCACATAGAGCAGCGCATCGACGGTGTACTGAGCGGTCCGCATTGGGGTGGCACCACCGGACCGTTGGAGGTGGTTGCTCATGAGCGCTCTCCAGTCGTCAATGATGCGCCTATCGAAGCCGTGCAGTGCGTTGAGCACCCAACGTTGCCAGGCTGGAGGCCGTCGTTGAAGCGAACGGGAATGTGGTGACGGAGAGGCCATGTTCGAACCCTAAGATCCGTACTCGCCGTATCGCTACGCCCGAACGAATCAGGTTTGACGGGCGCTGAGCTGAATTTCGTGGCCACCGAGTCCGTGAGGTTATGAGAGTGCCGTCCAGCCAAGCCGGCGCGGGTAGCTTGTTGATCGTTCGCGTCCCGTCAGGGCGCGCCGGTAACGTCTAGTGGCAAGGCAAGCCGAGTGGCTGACCGATGGTCTCGATTCAACGGAGAAACGATGGGCAACGAGATCGAATTGGTTACCGACGGAGATGGTTTGGTCGTGATCGGTAACTCAGCCGATGTTGAGCGCTTCTTGCTTGACCATGGCCTGGACCGGGCCCCCTCGAAGGTTCTGGATGCTCGCCGTCGTTCGTCGTTCGTGGGCACGGGTGGGACGGCGATGCAAGTCGGCTCGGAAGTGGCCACAAACTCGGGACGCTGGGTCAAGCTGACTGCTGAGTCTGCCCAGGCCGTCAAGCAGTACGGCCTGATGGCGACCAAAACCCCGGGCGTTAGTCACGCGATGATCGGGAAGCCTGGTGAGGTCAAGCAATGGCTTCAGATCGCGAAGGCCCCGACGAAGCTGCTTAGTGGTCCGTTGGCGCTCTCCGCGCTGTCGGCGATGATGCAGCAGCAGGCGATGCAGCAGCAGATGGATCAGATCGCTGAGTATCTCCACGAGATCAACGCCAAGGTCGACAACATCCTGCGCAACCAAAAAGATGCGGTTATCGCCAAGATTATCGGCGTCGACCTTCTTATCGAGGAAGCGCTGACTGTCCGTGACGAGGTCGGGCGGGTCTCGCAGATCACCTGGTCAAAGATCCAATCAAGTGCCTCGGTACTTGCGGAAACGCAGATATACGCGATACGTCAGCTTGACGGCATCGCCGAGAAGTTGGAGACGAACGGGAACCCGGGCAAGATGGCCAAGGCCACGAAGAAGGCAGAACCCGCGGTGCGTGAGTGGCTAGCGGTGCTAGCTCGCTGTTTCCAACTCCAGGATGGCATGGCCGTGCTGGAACTCGACCATGTGCTCGACTCCGCGCCCGAGGATCTTGGCAGTCACCGGCTGGGCCTCACCAAGGCTCGTCAGAAGCGGCTGGACCTCATCTCGAGCAGCACCGACCGCTTGCTGAACCAAATGAATGAGACGATCCGCAACGCGAACTCCAAAGTGCTGCGCAATCCGCGCGACGCGCCAGCGGCCGTTCGGTCGAGCAAAGAGATCGCGACGGATGTCGTGACATTTCGCGACCGATTCGGCATCGAGTCCGGCGACGCGACCAACGACGCGAAGCGATGGAGCAAGGCCGCGAGCGAGGTGGTGGATAAAGCGCTGGCGACTGGGGCATACGGCGCCACCGTAGCCAAAGACAAGGCCACGGATCTGACGGACTCGGCCATGGCTAGAGCAATCGATTTGACCGATGCAGCCAGAGACAAAACCGCTGACCTCAGGGACTCCGTCCGAACACGGTTGCGGCGCAACTAAAGGTGAGTCCAGCGCAGCGCGTCGATACTGTATGAGGGCTAAGTTCGGCAAAACATCGGGGCGACGATTAAGACGATCAATTCGATGTGCCTGGTTTCTTGAAATCGTGTGTCGCGCGCGCAAGCTGGGCGGCGAACGCTGGACCGTTATTTACGAGTGCATATCCGCCGGCCAGCCCACCTCGGTTGCAGAGAGTCCGTCGTCGTCGAACCCGTCGATACTTCACTGCCCCCGTCTCACCGTTGACGCGCGGGACCATTCGCGCGGCCGTGCGCGGTACAACGGCAGTGGGGAAGCGGCTGTCCGAATCGCCATAGACAGCCTGGCTACGTGACCAGCGCCGCATGATCCGGCGAGCAGCAAGGTATGCATCCTGCCCGACCTCGACGACCGCAATGGCCTTCTTGAGTCCGTACACGCCCCAGAACCGTCCGGGCCCTCGGCCGGGCCGCCGCCACAGCTCGGGAACGATGTGTTGGTACTCCTTGTCGCTGTGCATGCTTGGTGATGAATGCTTGGTGAAGTAGATGGCCAAACGTTTCGGATCGCAAGCCTTCAGGCCGTTGCGCACGTCGATGGCGGTGCCCGCCAGCCGATGCCGGGCTTTCTGCACAGGGTCGGGGTGGTCAACGACCAGAGCCCACGCCTCGGACAGCCACTGGGAGAAGCTGCGTCCAGAGCGACCGGGTGATATCGGAGGCGCCATCCACAGGTGAATGTGGGGTGCCCCGCGCCGCTGAAATTCCAATTTCCAGATGTAGCGATCGGGTTCGCCGTACTCGCGTTGAAATCGTTTGCGCCACAACACCATATGCCGCTTCACGCTCGCCCCGTCCGCGGCGACGACCTCCCAGTCGCCAGGGTACGTGAGCGTGATCATGGCCGGGATACGGGCGGACTCGACGAGTGGGCTGTAGTCGAGTTCGGCGAAGGTGCGGCACATCGACGACCGTGATTTACGGGACCATTCGGTGATGACACCGCTAGCGTTGCGGTAGTCGGCCGCCGAATTGCTCCGTCGTGTCGAAGACACGACGGCCTGATCACGGTCTCCAGCTTTGAGCGCGAGGTCATTTCTGACGTGTAGCTTCGCGTCGTCAACGTCACGTTGGTGATGACCGACGATCCGTTCTGCTGTTTTCTCGGCCCGGACAGGATTGGTCCACCCGAGTCGTACGACGCCAGGACCGACGGAGACGCGAAACCGTCCGGATTCAAATTCAGTGCCTCGGCGCTCGGAACCACAAGCCCACGGCGCCGCCGGTTCGAACAGCGCCGCGGCCGCGGTGACCATCTCGGGGCTCGGGAACCGCAGCCCCAATGCGTCGATCGCCCGCAGCTCG
>NZ_JBYCKY010000109.1:0-1982 GCF_057473605.1 Mycobacterium sp. TH-M82
GGCAGTGCACCTTGGACAGGCGCACCGCCTCGAGCAGACGCATGGATCCCATGCCCGTGGTGTCACCGGTGTGCACCGGTTCGTCGAAACTGACCCGCACGTGAGACTGCGCCGCGAGGTTGTACACCTCGTCGGGTTCGATGGTGCTGAGCAGCGTGACCAGCCGGGTCCCGTCGATCAGGTCGCCGTAGTGCAGAAACAACCGGGCGCCGGCGTCGTGGGGGTCGACGTAGAGGTGATCGATCCGCGAGGTGTTGAAAGTCGAGGCGCGACGGATGAGGCCGTGGACCTCATATCCCTTACGCAGCAGCAATTCGGCGAGGTAGGACCCGTCCTGTCCGGTAATGCCTGTTATGAGCGCTCGCTTCACCGGTCTCCCACTTCTGTCCGTGCACTCCGGACCACAGCGCCTGTGCCCGGTCCAAAGTACAGGGACATGCGAGCACGTGATCAGAGTGCTCGACCCGATTCCCGCGGACTGCGCCTCATACTACTGACTGCAGCCGGGCGACCTGTCTGCGCGCTTCGAGTATTAGCTGTACACCGCGTGCGGATGGGATAGTCATCAGTCATTCCTTGGCCGCTTCGTTGCTGAGCGCGCGTCGCGGGTGGCGAAAACGACAGGCTCGCCGCCCTCTGGTTGCCGCTCGGATGACGCCGGTATCGAGTGGCGAGCTTGTCAGTCGGGTCGGGTCTCGTCGAGTCTGGGTTGGGACGTGTGCACCGCCGCCGGCGGTGGCGCGTACTGGTGGAAACGTCGTCGATACCTGACCTTGCCGAAAGGTCACCAGGCCATGCCATAGCACTTCGGGGCGACACGCACAACACGCGCCCACATGTACCGTCACGGGAAGTCGCCTATCGCCCCGCGCCCGGTAGTTGGTAAGCGGGTAGCTGGCAAGAGAGAACTCGATGTGGCGATCCGGCCGTTATGCCGCGAGACGCGACGGAGCATAGTAGCCTCCCAGGTGATGTTATGGAACAGCGTGCTATTTCTGGGCTTTGGGATGGCGCTCGACCCGCTGCGGTTGGGGCTCGTCGCCGTCGTGTTGTCGCGACAGCGCCCCATGCTCAACCTCTTCGCTTTCTGGATGGGCGGCATGATCGCGGGCATCGGCATCGGAATGGCTGTGCTGGTTGTCATGCGCGACACCGCGATGGCAGCTTTGCGGAGTGCGGCGGCCGTGGTCGCAGACGTGCGATCCTCGATCGCCTTCTTCGAAGGTGGGCATCTCAAGATCACTCTCGGCGCGATTGCGCTGGTGTCCCTAGTGGTCCTCTTGGCGCGTGAGCGGGCGCGAATGCTACGGCCTGTCGCAGCGGTCTGTGGCCACAGCGATGGGTCCGGGGTCGCGGCGCAGCCGCGCGTCCTGCGATTGTTCGCCAAGCTCGGAACTCTCAACCAGAACATCCTGAACCGGGGATTTTTCTGGCCGGCGTTCGTGGTTGGTCTCGGGTCGGCGACGCCGCCGGTGGAGACCTTGATGCTGCTGACCATCATCATGGCTTCGGGCGCTGCCATCGGCACGCAGTTCAGCGCATTCCTCGTGTACACCGTGATGGTTCTTGCGGTCATCGAGATTCCACTGGTCTGCTATCTGGTGGAGCCCGACAAAACTCAAGCGGTCATGCTGCGTGTGCAGAATTGGCTACACGTTCACCGTGCCCGGATTTCCCAAACGGCGCTGGGCGTCAGTGGAGTGGCGTTAATGTTCCAGGGCATAGGCAGTCTCTGAGGTGGGTTCTGCGAAGTGCACTCGACCAGCTGGCATCCGCTAAGGCTGCAGTGGCTGACCGACCAGGGGCGGCGAAGGTGGTTTCGCTCCCGACTGATGCGACAACCGTGGTGTCGGTAGACGCCGACTATCGTGACGAAGCGACCAGGACTCCGCGCGTCTCGGTATGTGTACCCATGTACAACAACGGCGCGACGATCGAACGTTGTCTGCGGAGCATCCTTGACCAGGACGGCGTCGACTTCG
>NZ_JBYCKY010000110.1:0-1058 GCF_057473605.1 Mycobacterium sp. TH-M82
CCGTTTCGGGGACGTTCGGATCAGGGGTGATCTGGTAGTCGTCGGCGGAGGCGACCGCCCCGGAGAGCAACAGCGCCACCAACGACCCACCGGCGGCTAACGCCTGGGCATGGGTGACGGTGCCGCGACAGCGCTTTGTCATAAGCTCCCCCCCATTCGATCCGCTCACCTCCAAACCCATCGTCTTCACAGCGACCGGCAGTTTACCTGCATGGAACTGAGGTTGCATCTCCAACGGCCACTCGGGAATGCTCCAGCCGGCCTCGCCGCGAAGCCCCAAGTCATCGGCGAACCCGAGCCAATCGCGACTAGAGGGTCACCGCGTCGAGTTTGCCAGTGGCGACGTCGAAACGGCGGCCGCGGGGTGTACTTCTGCGACCCGGCCGGGCACAACATGGAGATCCTCACCCGGGCCCACGGCTCGGGCGGCTGAGCAGTCGGCTCCGGCCGGGCCGGCAGCGCCGTTCCGACATCCGCATCAGCGATGGGAGTCGATGAACTCCGCGACGACCTCCCGGATGATGTGGATGGCCTCGGACTCCAGTGAGCGCAGGTGGCTCAGCTCAGGAGTAGGCGAACAATACGTCGGCCATGCCTTCTGCCGCGTGAATGCCCTGCGCCAGCCAGGAAAGATCGAGGTTCCCGAGCGGCGTCACCAAGGTCTCCGAAACCACGTCTTTACCGGGTGTCGTCGAGACGAGGTCGGAGTACACCAGGTCGAGGCCGGCGCCGAGGTTCGAGACGTTGAACACCGAGCCTGGGAGCGGAATATCGCCAGCGGCGGTGCCTGGGGTTCCTGATTCGTCAGATGTCACGATGAGTGCCTGCTGCGGAGTGCCCCAGACGTTCCCAGTGGTCTCCTCGGCAGAGAAGGTCCCCACCACTGTGTCGCTGTTGTTGACGACGTCGAACTGCTGATGCCCCTGAACGACCACGTGAAACGGAGGAAGTCCGTTTATGGCAGTGAACACTTCCGGAGAGTTGGGATCGGGACGGATCTGGTCGTCGTCTGCGAGCTCGAACGGGGCGAACGGCGAATGGTCGGCAAGGCCCGCGGA
>NZ_JBYCKY010000111.1:0-1032 GCF_057473605.1 Mycobacterium sp. TH-M82
CGAAGACGCCGAACTGGCGTTCCCCGCCCTGCAGGTGATGCCGATCCCCTACATCGAACCCGAGGACGTCAGCGAGGTGGTGCTGTTCCTGGCGTCGGATGCCTCGCGGTATGTGACCGGTCAGCAGATCCGCATCGACGCCGGCGGGTTCCTGCGCGCCAAGCCCTGGTCGGGCCCGTAAAGTTTCATCGCGTCTGTTGGCGCACCTACGCGCTGACGGGTTGAGAGACCCCCATCACCTCGATCATGTTGCCGCCCATGATCTTCTCGACGTCGGTCTGGTCGAAATCAGTGAGCTCGTCGAGGAAGCTCAGCGGGTCGGCAAGACCCTCCGGGTGCGGCCAGTCGGACCCGAACACCACCCGGTCAGACCCCACCATGTTGACGATCTCGGTGAACCGGTCCTCCCAGAACGGGCTGATGTAGACGCAGCGTTTGAACGCCTCGACCGGGTCCTCGCTGAAGGCGCCGGGCATCTTCTTGTAGACCCCCTTCAGGCCCTTGAACAGGTCGGGCACCCAGTCGGCGCCGTTCTCGATCGAGAGCACCCGCAGGTCGGGGTTGCGTGAGAAGGCGCCATGGCAGACCAGCGCTCCCATTGCGTCGTAGATCGGGCGGTGGCCCATCGCCAGCATCCGAAACGCGGTGGGACGAAACGGCAGGAACTCGTCACCGGGCTCCCACACGTTGAACAGTTCGGCGTAGCCGCTGTCCGAGGCGTGCATCGTCACCGGGATGCCGGCCTTGACGCACGCCCGCCAGAACGGGTCGAACTCCTCCAATCCGGGGGACCGGCTGCCGCGGAAGCCGGGCACCGGACCGGGGCGCACCAGCACCGTCCGTGCGCCGCGCTGCAGGCACCAGTCGAGCTCCTCGAGTGCACGATCGACGATGGGCAGTGTGACCACCGGGGTGGCGAAGATGCGGTCCTGGTAATTGAACGACCAGGTTTCGTGCATCCACTGGTTGAGCGCGTGGATGACGTCGTGAATCAGCTCCGGGTCGTCCTTCATCCGCTCTTCGACCAGGCTG
>NZ_JBYCKY010000112.1:0-4180 GCF_057473605.1 Mycobacterium sp. TH-M82
CTGGCCGAACTGCACGAACGAGCGGTGCTGGGGGTGCAGTCGGCGGCCGGGTTCGCCGAGGGCCATCCGCTGCCGTTCGGCTGGTAGCACGGCTTGACCGGGAGCGCCCGATGACCATGATCGCCAGCCTGCTCAGCCTGCTGGCCTTCGCGGTGCTCACCGTCGGCACCGCGGTGTTCGTCGCGGCCGAATTCTCGCTGACCACTCTCGAACGCAGCACCGTCGATGCCAACGCGCGTCGCGGCGCCCGCCGCGACATCTACATCCAGCGCGCGCACCGTACGCTGTCGTTTCAACTGTCCGGCGCGCAGCTGGGCATCTCCATCACCACGCTGGCCACCGGCTACCTCGCCGAACCGGTGCTGGCCCGGTGGCTGCGCACCGGCATCACGGCCCTCGGTCTGCCCACGGGGATAGCCGGGCCGGTGGCGTTGTTTTTCGCGCTGGTGCTCGCGACATCGCTGTCGATGGTCTTCGGCGAGCTGGTGCCGAAGAACCTGGCGGTGGCGCGGCCACTGCCGGTCGCGCGTGCAGTGGCCGGCCCGCAGTTGCTGTTCTCGCGGGCGTTCACCCCCGCCATCCGGCTGACCAACGGGACCGCGAACCGCATGCTGCACGCGCTGGGCATCGAGCCCGCCGACCGATTGGCCTCGGCCCGCTCGCCGAGGGAGCTGGCGTCGCTGGTTCGCAGTTCGGCACGCAGCGGCGCCCTCGATGAAGCCACCGCGGCGCTGGTGGACCGGTCACTGCGGTTCGGTGCCCTGACCGCCGGCGAGCTGATGACACCGCGATCCAAGATCGTCGCGCTGCAGTCCGACGACACCATCGCCGATTTGGTCGCGACCGCCACCGATACCGGATTCTCCCGCTTCCCCGTGGTCGCGGGCGACCTCGACGAGACGATCGGCATCGTGCACGTCAAGCAGGTGTTCGACGTGCCCGCCGCCGAACGGGCGCGCACACTGGTCACCGCGGTCGCACAGCCGGTGGCGGTGGTGCCCTCCACGCTCGATGGTGACGCGGTGATGGCAGCGATCCGCGACGGTCACGCCAGCGGCCTGCAGGCCGTGCTGGTCGCCGACGAGTACGGCGGCACCGCCGGCATGGTGACGCTGGAGGATTTGGTCGAGGAAATCGTCGGCGACGTCCGCGACGAACACGACGACGCCACCCCCGACGTGGTGGCTGCGGGCGCCGGGTGGCGGGTCTCCGGCCTGCTGCGCATCGACGAGGTGGCCGCAGCTACCGGTTACCGGGCTCCCCCGGGGGGATACGAAACCATCGGCGGCCTGGTGCTGCAACGGCTCGGTCACATTCCGCACGACGGCGAATCGGTCGAACTGGCCGTGTTCGACCCGGATGAGCCCTCGGACCATCCTGGTCGATGGCGGGCCACCGTCACCCGAATGGCGGGCCGCCGCATCGACGTAGTGGAGCTGACCGAGCTGCGGACCGTCGATGGATGACGTGCTGGAGGTGTTGCTGACCGCGCTGCTGATCGCCGGCAACGCGTTCTTCGTCGCTGCCGAGTTCTCGCTGATCTCCGCACGCCGGGACCGGCTGGAAGCAATCGCCGAACAGGGCAGGCAGAGCGCGCTCACGGTGATCCGCGCCGGTGAGCGGCTGCCGCTCATGCTGGCCGGGTTTCAGCTGGGTGTCACCGTGTGCTCGATCCTGCTCGGCCGCATCGGCGAGCCCGCCCTCGCCGACCTGCTGGACCGCCCGTTGGCGCTGATCGACATCCCGGACACGCTGGTGGACACCGTGTCGTTCGTCGTCGCCCTCTCGGTCGTGGTGGTGCTGCACGTGCTGTTCGGCGAGATGGTGCCGAAAAACATCACCCTCGCCGGCCCGGAAAAAGCGGCGATGCTGCTGATCCCGCCGTACCTGCTCTACGTAACGGCCGCTCGCCCCTTCATCGTGTTCTACAACTGGTGCGCCAACGTGGCGATGCGCGCATTGCGGGTGCAGCCCGAGGACGAGCTGGCGGTCACGGTCTCCACCGTCGAGTTGAGCGACATGATCGCCGAGTCGGTCTCGGCGGGTCTGCTGGATCCCGAGGAGTACACCCGGCTCACCCGCGCGTTGCAGATCCGTACCCGGGTCGTCGCCGACGTCGCGGTCCCGGTGCGCGACATCTATGCGGTGCCGGTCGCGGCCACCGGTTGCGGACCTAGCGTCGCAACGGTCGAGCGGGCCCTGGCGCAGACCGGCTACTCCCGGTTCCCGGTGGTCGACGTGGGAGATCGAGCCGGTGAGTTCGTCGGTTATCTGCACATCAAGGACGTGTTGTCGCTGGGTCTGCTAGACGCCCCGGGCGCTCCAGACGCCCCAGACACCCTGGTCGACCGGTCGTCGGTGCGCCCCCTGCCCCGGGTTCCGGCGTCGCTGCCACTGCCCGAGGCACTGGCGCGGCTGCGCCGCAGCAACAGCCACCTGGCGTTGGCTGTGGCAGACAACGCAGCCGACGGTCGCGTGGTCGGAATGGTCACACTGGCGGATCTGGTCGAAGACCTGGTCGGCACGGTTTACGACGGAACCCACCGTGCCTGACATCGTCGAAGCCACCGGCGGCCGACGTCGGTGCACAACCCGCTGGTGCGGGTCGCCGGATGGGGATAACCGCAGTACCGGGCGGTAGGGTGGTTCATTGCCGACGAGGCTCAACGGGGCTGACAGGGGTTAAAAGAGAGGGCACGCATGACCGACCGGGTGTCAGTGGGCAACCTGCGGGTGGCCCGGGTGCTGTACGACTTCGTGACCAACGAAGCCCTGCCCGGGACCGGCATCGACGCCGACAGTTTCTGGGCGGGTGTGGACAAGGTCGTCACCGACCTGACGCCTCGCAACGAGGAATTATTGGCACGCCGTGACGAGCTGCAGGCCCAGATCGACAAGTGGCACCGCCACCGGGTGATCGAGCCGATCGACCCCGATGCCTACCGGGCGTTCCTCACCGAAATCGGCTACCTACAGCCCGAGCCCGACGATTTCACGGTCACCACGTCGAACGTCGACGACGAGATCACGACGCAGGCCGGTCCGCAACTGGTGGTCCCGGTGCTCAACGCCCGGTTCGCGCTGAACGCCGCGAATGCCCGGTGGGGGTCGCTGTACGACGCGCTGTACGGCACCGACGTCATCAACGAGGCAGACGGCGCCGAGAAGGGCACCGGATACAACCCCGTGCGCGGCACCAAGGTGATCGCCTACGCCCGCAAGTTCCTCGACGACTCGGTGCCGCTGGGCAATGGCGCGTGGACCGAGGCCAAGAGCTTCGCGGTCGACGACGGCCGGCTGGTGATCACCCTGGCCGACGGGCTGGAGACCACCCTGGCGGCGTCCGACCAGTTCGCCGGCTACACCGGGCCGACCGAGTCGCCGTCGTCGGTGCTGCTGGTCCACCACGGCCTGCATATCGAGATTCTGATCGACAGCCGGTCACCAATCGGTGCGACCGACACCGCGGGGATCAAGGACGTGGTGCTGGAATCGGCGGTCACCACCATTCAGGATTTCGAGGACTCGGTGGCCGCCGTCGACGCCGACGACAAGGTGCTGGGCTACCGCAATTGGCTGGGTTTGAACCGGGGCGACCTGGCCGAGCAGGTCGATAAAGGCGGCGAGTCCTTCACCCGGGTCTTGCGCCCTGATCGGGAGTTCACCGCCGCCGACGGCGGCACGCTGACACTCCCGGGCCGCAGCCTGATGTTCTGCCGCAACGTCGGTCATCTGATGACCAACGACGCCATCGTTTACACCGCCGACAATGGTGAGCTCCGAGAGGTCTACGAAGGCATCCAGGACGCGCTGTTCACCGGCCTGATTGGAATCCACGGGCGCAAGACCGGCGGCGAGAACGGGCCGCTGCTCAACAGCCGCACGGGATCGATCTACATCGTCAAACCCAAGATGCACGGCCCCGACGAAGTCGCGTTCACCTGCGAACTGTTCAGCCGGGTCGAAGACGTGCTGGGGCTGCCGCAGGCCACCATCAAGGTCGGCATCATGGACGAGGAGCGGCGCACCACCGTCAACCTGAAAGCGGCCATCAAGGCCGCCGCCGACCGGGTGGTGTTCATTAACACCGGCTTTTTGGACCGCACCGGCGACGAGATCCACACCTCGATGGAGGCCGGGCCGATGGTGCGCAAGGCCGCCATGAAGACCCAGCCGTGGA
>NZ_JBYCKY010000113.1:0-2400 GCF_057473605.1 Mycobacterium sp. TH-M82
ACCATTGATCGGCCGACGAATGAGACCCGCCGTCCCAACGCCACCGCCGAGTCGATGATCTGCTGCACCCGGTCCACGTTGGAGGCGAAGCATGCCATGATCACCCGCCCGTCGGCCCCCCGGATCAGCCGGTGCAGGGTGGGGCCGACTTCGCTTTCACTGGGCCCGACGCCGGGGACCTCGGCGTTGGTCGAGTCGCACAGGAGAAGGTCCACCCCGGCTCCATCGAGTCTTGAACCGAGTCGCGACATGCCGGGCAGGTCGGTGGGGCGCCCGTCGGGCGGCAGCTGGTCGAGCTTGATGTCTCCGGTGTGCAGGACGGTGCCGGCACCGGTGCGCACGGCGATGGCCAGCGCGTCCGGGACGGAGTGGTTGACGGCGAAGTATTCACATTCGAAGACGCCGTGGGTGCTGCGCTGGCCCTCGGTCACCTCCCGGAACACCGGTTTGAGGCGGTGCTCACGGCACTTCGCGGCGACCAGGGCCAAGGTGAACTTCGAGCCGACGACTTCGATGTCGGGCCGCAGCTTGAGCAGAAACGGGATCGCCCCGATATGGTCCTCGTGGGCGTGGGTCAACACCAGTGCCTCGATGTCGTCGAGCCGGTTTTCGATGTGGCGCAGATCCGGCAGGATGAGGTCGACGCCGGGCTCGTCATGGCCGGGGAACAACACCCCGCAGTCGATGATCAACAGCCGGCCCAGGTGTTCGAAAACGGTCATGTTGCGGCCGATTTCGTTGATGCCGCCCAGCGCGGTGACCCGCAGGCCGCCGGCGGTCAGCGGCCCCGGTGTTTTGAGGTCGTCACTCACCGGCGCTCAGCAGTACCGACGCGGTCCGCATATCGACGGCCAGCTCCTCGATCTGTGCCGGGGTGGCGGGCACCTGCGGCAGCCGGGGATCACCGACATCGAAGCCCTGCAGCCGCAGGCCGGCCTTGACAAAGGTCACCCCGCCGGTGCGAGCCATGGCATTGCACAGCGGGGCGATCGAGATGTTGATCTTGCGTGCGGTGGCCACGTCCCCGGAGGCGAAGGCGGTCATCATTTCGCGGAGCTGACCGGCCACGAAGTGGGAGATCACGCTGATGAATCCGGTGGCGCCCATCGCCAGCCAGGGCAGGTTCAGCGCATCGTCCCCGCAGTAGTAGGCCAGGCCCGTTTCGGCCATGATCTGGGTGCCGGCGTGCAGATCACCCTTCGCGTCCTTGATACCGACGATGTTCGGGTGTGACGCCAGCTCGAAGATGGTGTCGGGGTCGATCGGCACGCCCGAGCGGGCCGGGATGTCGTAGAGCAGCACCGGCAACTCGGCGGCATCGGCCACGGCGGTGAAATGCGCCAGCAACCCGGCCTGCGACGGCCGGGAGTAGTACGGCGTAACCACCATCAGCCCGTGTGCGCCCACCCCGGCACAGGCCTCCGCCAGCCGCACGCTGTGCTCCGTGTCGTTGCTGCCGGCGCCGGCGATGATGCGGGCTCGGTCACCCACCGCTTCCACCACCGTCCGCAGCAGCGTGAGCTTCTCGTAATCCGCGGTGGTCGGCGACTCGCCGGTGGTGCCGGAGAGCACCAGACCGTCACAACCGGCGTCGACGAGACGGTTCGCCAGACTGACAGCGGTATCGGTGTCGACCGACCCGTCGGGACCGAACGGGGTCACCATCGCGGTCAGCACGGTGCCCAGCTGCGTTCGGGCGTCGAATCCGCTGGTGCTCACGGTCCCGAGGATACCTGGCGAACCCGCAAGCAGCGGATCAGGCTTCGGTGGCCAACGGGCTGGTCGCAACCTCGGTGCCGTCGGCCAGGCCGGCGATCTGGAAATCGCCGAACACCGCCGGCGCGAGGTCGGCGAGCCGCCGCAGGCACGCGATGGCCAGCCGGCGGATCTCGACGTCGGCGTGCTCACTGGCGCGGACCGCGATGAAATGCCGCCAGGCCCGGTAGTTGCCGGTCGCGACGACGCGGGTCTCGGTGGCGTTGGGCAGCACCGCTCGGGCGGCCTGACGCGCCTGTCTGCGCCGCAGCACCGCGCCGGGGGAGTCCGCGATCGTGGCTTCCAGCCCGGTGAGCAGCTCGAGATAGCTCGCACGGCTGGCGTCGGTCGCAGCCAGGAAAAGCCGTTGCAGTTCCGGGTCGTCGGCGATGTCGGGCGGGACGGCGACGTCGGCGTCGGCGTCCGGCACGTAGCGCTGCGACAGCTCGGAGAAGGACAGGTGCCGGTGCCGGATCATCTCGTGGGCGCATGACCGGGAGATCCCGGTGATGTAGAAGCTCACGCTGGCGTGTTCGAGCACCGCCAGATGCCCGACGTCGATGAGGTGCTTCAGGTAGTCGGCGTTGGCGGCGGTGCGCGGATTGGGCTTGGACCAGCTCTGGTAGCAGGCCCGGCCGGCGAACT
>NZ_JBYCKY010000114.1:0-1011 GCF_057473605.1 Mycobacterium sp. TH-M82
CGGGTCACCCGGCGGTTCGGCGCTGTCTACGGTGCATCGGTGCTGACCGACCACGTGTTGACCGAGTTGGGCGGGCGCACCGCCGCACAGGCGATCGAAAACGGCGTGGAACCGCGCGAGGTGTGGTGGGCGCTGTGCGCCGACTTCGACGTCCCCCGCGACCAGTGGTGAGGTTTGGGTACGTCGGCCCGAGGATGCGCTCGCAGAACTTCGGCGGCTGGGAGACGGCATCAGCAGACAACGCTCTTTGGTGGACGAGTTGCTTGCCCAACGACGTGCCGAAGCTGCTGCTGAGTGACGGTTCTCGACGCATCTGCAGTGCTGGCGTTGATCCACCGTGAACCAGGCGATGATGTGGTGGCCCGTTCGTTGGCAGGCGCAGTGATCGGAACGCCTAACCTGGCCGAAGTGATCGTCAAACTGGTCGATGCGGGCATCGACGCCAGCCGCGTGCACGACCTGCTCGTTACTGCCGGGGTGAACGTCGAACCGCTCACCGCGGAGGACGCCGAATTGGCCGGCGCGCTGCGATCGGTTCCTGGCGGTCGGGCGTTGTCGCTGGGTGATCGATGCTGCTTGGTCTTGGCGGTTCGCAGCGACCCCGCCGAAATACTCACCGCCAATCAGGCCTGGTCGAACCTCGATCTGCCCGATCGCGGTCAAGCTGATCCGCTGACGAACGGGTGCCTGCCGGCGTGTTAGGCGCAGGTGGTTCTGCTTGTCGACGACGGCGCACGGCGCGCCTCCTTGCCATCGAACACACGTTCGCTAATGTGGGCGGTGTTCGACGGCGAGATGCTGGTCCGGGTCACTTGTCAGACCCTGCCGCTAGCGTCACGGCCAACCGACCGAGACCGGTCAACCGAACACGAGAACTACAGGAGAAACACCATGTCGCAAGCCCCTGACCGCGAAAAAGCCCTTGAGCTGGCACTGGCCCAGATCGAGAAGAGTCACGGCAAAGGCTCGGTGATGCGCCTCGGCGACGAGGTGCGTCAGCCGATCTCGGTC
>NZ_JBYCKY010000115.1:0-2110 GCF_057473605.1 Mycobacterium sp. TH-M82
CACCACCGCTGTGCAGATCGCGGTCACCAGACCGGTCGCCGCAGCGCAGCCTGCACCCTCGGCCAAGCCGCCGGCCGCCGGCCCGGCGGTCAGACCCGACCTCGGATATGTACCGGCCACCGCTGAGCAGCCGTTCGCGCAGAACGTCTCCGCGGTGCTGATCTCCCCGCCGCGGGCGCCGGTCGACGTGCAGTGGACACCGCCGGCGGCGATCACCGGACCCGGCCAGCCGCCTGCCATCGTCCCTCGCAGCCACTGGGGCGGCCCCGCGTCCAACCGGTGCCGAGACACCGCGGACGGCATACCGGTCCGCGCCGCGGTCGTTCACCACACCGCCGGAAGCAACAACTACACACCGCAGGAGTCGGCGGGGATCGTGCGGGCCATCTACGCGTATCACACCCAGATGCTGGGCTGGTGCGACATCGGCTACAACGCATTGGTGGACAAGTACGGCCAGGTGTTCGAGGGCCGGGCCGGCGGCCTCACCAAGCCGGTGGAGGGCGCCCACGCCGGCGGGTTCAACCGCGACACCTGGGGTGTGTCGATGATCGGCGACTTCGAAGACTCGCCACCGCCACCCATCCAGGTCAGCACCGTCGGGCGGCTGCTGGGCTGGCGGCTGGGTCTGGACCGCGTCGACCCGCTGGGTGCGACGCAGCTGTCCTCCGCAGGGGGCTCCTACACCCACTTCGTCCGTGGCACCACCGTGGCGCTGCCCGTCGTCATCGGCCATCGCGACGTCGACGACACCGACTGCCCGGGTGCCGCCGGATACGCAACCTTGAACCAAATCCGCGATATCGCTGGACGATTCAACGAACTGCCGGGCCCGCAAGAACTGATCCGGTCGCTGGAGGGCGGCGCCATCCACGCCCGCTGGCAACAGCTGGGCGGACCCGACAGCGCGTTGGGCGCACCGACGTCACCGGAGGCGGCCGCCGACGGGTTTGCACGCTACGCCACCTTCGACCACGGCGCGATGTACTGGTCCCTGCAGACCGGCGCGCAGCCGGTCACCGGGGCGATCTACGATGCCTGGGCCTCGCTGGGTTACGAGCGCGGCGCGCTGGGGTTGCCGACCAGCGCGGAGATTCAGGAGCCGGAGTGGGTGGGACAGAATTTCCAGCACGGAACCCTGAACTTCGACCGGGCCAGCGGCGCCGTCACCCGGGTCGTCGACGGTGTCGCCGAGGAGCTGCCGGCGGCCGCTTCGGACGGCCCGCCACTGCAGCTGGAGCGGTTCTCGCCGGTGGTGGTGAGCTCGGAGCCAGCCGTGTGAAGCCGGATTGAGAACCGGGCTCAGCACCACCAGCGTTCCAGCACCCTGGCCAGCCCGTCGTCGGTGTTGGCGGCCGTCACCTCGTTGGCGGCGGCCAACACGTCGGGATGGGCGTTGCCCATCGCCACCCCGAGGCCGGCGTGCCGCAGCATCGGCAGGTCGTTGGGCATGTCCCCGAATGCCACCACGTCGCCGGCGGCGATTCCCAGCGGCCGGATCAGCTCGTCGACGCCGGTGGCCTTGCTGGTATCCGACGGCACGACCTCGACCAGACCGTTGTCGGTGGAGTAGGTGAGCTCCCCGGCGGTGCCGATGTGGCCGGCCAGCCTGGCCGCCATGTCCGCGCTGGCTGCGCCGGCCTTGCGGATCAGCAGCTTGACGGCCGGTGCGCTGAGCAGGTCATCGAGCGACACCTCGGTGTTGTCCGGGTTGAGCCAAGCGTGCTCGTAGCCCGGTGAGCTGACGAACTGCGGTGTCGCGGCGTCGTGTGCGCTGTTGCCGACCCGCTCGACGGCCAGCCCCGCACCCGGGATCAGGCGGGTGGCGATCTCCGCCAGCTCGGCGAGGGCGTCGACGGACAATGTGCGGGCCCTGATCACCCGGTCGGTCGCCGGATCGTAGATGACGGCGCCGTTGGCGCAGACCGCCATCGGAGCCAACCCGAGCGCGTCGACGACCGGACCTATCCAACGGGGCGGGCGCCCGGTGGCCAGGATGAACCGCGCGCCGGCGGCGACGGCGGCGTGGACGGCCGCGCGGGTGCGCGGGGTGACCGACTCGTCGTCGTCGAGCAAGGTGCCGTCCACGTCGCTGGCGATCAGCGCCGGC
>NZ_JBYCKY010000116.1:0-1178 GCF_057473605.1 Mycobacterium sp. TH-M82
CGGGAGCGCCCTCCGGCAACGTGTACTGGGTGAACGTGTCCAGGTCGGCCAGCGTCTTCCCGGACCGTCGCAACGCCCCGGACGCCTCGAGCTCCTCAATCCGGCTGAGCTTCTTCGGCTTGGCCGGACTCAGCGTCGCGATGACCTTGCCGTGGCGGGTGATCTCGATGGTTTCGCCCTTCTCCGCCCGGGCGAACATCGCGCTGGGATTGTAGGAGAACTCGCGTATCGACACCGTGCTCATCAGCGCCCCCTTCGCTACACGTAGGAACAATTGTGTATCGGTCACGTCGGCGCCCGGGTCAGCGGATGGCAGCACAGACCGATGGGGATGGCCGCGGCGTGTCCGATCGCGGTGAAGTCCGCATCGGCGATCAGCGGTACGGCGAAGATGACGATCAGCACCGCCAGATAGCCCCAGCGCCACGGTGAGGCGATGTGATAGGTCAGCACAGCCATCACGCCGACCAGAAAATAGCTGACTCCGACATCGCGGGCATGCACCAGCAGTTCTGGCTCCTCGTGCAGATTGATCAGCAGGTACAGCGCGCCTTCACTGATGTAGGTCGCCCCGATGTGCGCGATCAATCCCACCGCGAGCCAGCGCAGGTGGCCGAGCCAATGCTCAGCCGGCGCCAGGAACAGGGTGAACAACACCAGATACGCCAGCCAGTACTTGCCGTCGATCCACAACAGGCTGGAGAACAGCACTTCCAGCGGATTGGTGGCCAGGTGCGCCACGTTGGTGGACTGGTCGATGAGGATGGCGGTTACCCGCCGTCCGGCGAAGTGCTGGATGACGGTGGTGATCAACAGCACGCTCAGCCACAGATACGTCAGCGGGGCACTGCGGACGAAATGCCACGCAGCGGCCAGTCGGGCCGGGCCGGTCCTCACCTCTGCCACGGGGTCACGCGTCGCACGGCGCTCACTACTCGACGGTGACCGACTTGGCCAGATTCCGCGGTTTGTCCACGTCATAGCCGCGGGCCTGCGCAACACCGGCGGCGAACACCTGCAGCGGGATCGTCGACAGCAGCGGCTGGAGAAGCGTTGACACCGCAGGGATTTCGATCAGGTGATCGGCGTAGGGCCGCACCGTGTCGTCGCCCTCCTCGGCGATGACGATGGTGGTCGCCCCGCGGCTCTGGATCTCGCGGATGTTCGACAGCACCTTG
>NZ_JBYCKY010000117.1:0-2101 GCF_057473605.1 Mycobacterium sp. TH-M82
TGCAAGCACGGTGTCACCGAGCAGGACATAGCCCACGCCTTCCGCAACGCAGTCAAATTCATACCGTACGAGTACGACGGCGAGGAACGATTACTGGTCATCGGACCAGCACGCAACGGAGCGATGCTGGAGCTGACGGCCGTTCCCGCCGACGATCCCGACCGCATCATCCATGCCGATGCTCTCAGGCCGTCGTTCCACCACTACTTGAAATGAGGTGAGCACCATGCCCGTCACCCACGACCACACCGGACTTGACCGCGTGGACCCCGCAACCCACCCGGCCCGGGACGCGACGGCGTTTCGCCGCATTGTCGCCGCAACCGAAGCCGTGCACAACGCCGAAACCGAGCTGATCGACGCGGTAACCGAGGCCCGGCGGCGCGGCGACTCGTGGACCGCTATCGCCGTGGCACCCGGCACGACACGCCAGCCCGCCCAGCAGCGGATCGGAAAGCTGACGGGCTGACCGGTCCGCTGCCCCAGCTACCGATGAAATCCCTTCAACCCGGGAACCCACCAAGAGATGGGTAGATAGCCGACTTGCCACCAACGTCAAGGCACTGTGCCGCGCGCATCATCTTCTGAAAACGTTCTGGGGCTGGCAAGGCAAGCAACTTGCCGATGGGACGCTGATCCGGACCGCTTCGACCGGGCACACCTATGTGAGCACCCCAGGCAGCGCCCTGCTCTTTCCCGCCCTAGCCATCCCCACCGGTGACCTCACCCCGCCTGAAACCACACCCGCGCCGCCCACCGACCGCTGCGCCGGCCGCACCGCCGCGATGCCCCAACGCCGCCGCACCCGCGCCCAAAACCGTGCCCGCTACGTCGAAAGCGAACGGTGGCGTAACCGGCGAGTACGCCAAGTCGACAAAGCCGGCCGGGCAGCATTGCACGCCGTCGGATGTGGTCCCGAACCACCACCAAGTCCTGACGATGAACCACCACCGTTCTAGCTCGCCGGATACCGCCGCTTTAAGGTAGTGACCGTGACTCACTATGACGTCGTCGTTCTCGGAGCCGGACCCGGCGGGTACGTCGCGGCCATTCGCGCCGCCCAACTGGGCCGCAACACCGCCATCGTCGAACCCAAATACTGGGGCGGGGTCTGCCTCAACGTCGGCTGCATCCCGTCCAAGGCGCTGTTGCGCAACGCCGAACTCGCCCACATCTTCTCACGCGAAGCCGAAGCCTTCGGGATCAGCGGTGACGTGACCTTCGACTACGGTGCGGCGTTCGATCGCAGCCGGCAGGTGGCCGAGGGCCGGGTGGCGGGCGTGCACTTCCTGATGAAGAAGAACAAGATCACCGAGATCCACGGCTACGGCACGTTCACCGACGCCACCACGCTGTCGGTGGCGCTGAATGACGGTGGCACAGACACGGTCAGCTTCGACAACGCCATCATCGCCACCGGCAGCAGCACCCGGCTGGTGCCCGGCACAACGCTGTCGGCCAACGTCGTCACCTACGAGCAGTTGATCCTGGCCCGGGAGTTGCCGTCGTCGATTGTCATCGCCGGTGCCGGCGCCATCGGCATCGAGTTCGCTTACGTGCTGACCAACTACGGTGTCGATGTGACCGTAGTGGAGTGTCTGCCGCGGGCGTTGCCCAACGAGGACGCCGAGGTCTCCCGGGAGATTGCGAAACAGTTCAAGAAACTGGGCGTCCAGATCCTGACCGGAACCAAGGTGGAAGCAATCAGCGACCCCGGATCACCAGGTTCGCAGGTGACCGTCACTGTCAGCAAAGACGGCCAGAGCCAACAACTCACCGCCGGTAAGGTATTGCAGGCCATCGGGTTTGCGCCGAATGTCGAGGGCTACGGCCTGGACGCGGCCGGGGTGGTGCTCACCGAGCGCAAGGCCATCGGGGTCGACGACCACATGCGCACCAATGTCAGCCATATCTACGCAGTCGGTGATGTCACCGAGCTGCTGCAGCTGGCCCACGTCGCCGAGGCCCAGGGCGTGGTGGCCGCCGAAACCATTGCTGGGGCGGAGACTTTGACGCTCGGCGACTACCGGATGATGCCGCGCGCCACGTTCTGCCAGCCGCAGGTGGCCAGCTTCGGGCTCACCGAAGAGCAGGCCCGCAC
>NZ_JBYCKY010000118.1:0-1127 GCF_057473605.1 Mycobacterium sp. TH-M82
GTTCGGCGTGCGCGGGGACGTGGCTCTGGACGAAGACAGTGCTGCGGGCAGGATCGATACCCAGCGCCAGGTACTGCGCGGCGGTCACCAGGGTGCTGCGTCGCAGCGTCTGCGGGTCCCAACCCGGCACGGTGATGGCGTGCATGTCGACGACGCAGAAGAACGCGTCGTGGTCGTCCTGCAGCTGCGCCCAGTGGGTGATCGCGCCCAGCGCGTTACCCAGGTGCAGCGAATCGGAGGTCGGCTGCACGCCGGAGAAGACTATGGGAAGCGATTGGCCGGTGCTCATGATCTATCGATCCTGTCATGCCGGTGCGCCACGGTCATCCCGACGTGGTGGGATAAGGCCATGAACCTCAGCTACGACGACAAGATCGCGGTCCTCGACCTCGGTGACGGCGAAAACCGGTTCTCGCCCGGGTTTCTCGATGAGATCGACGCGGTGCTCGATGATGTCGTCGCGACAGGAGCGCAGGGCCTGGTCACCAGGGCGACCGGCAAGTTCTACACCAACGGGCTGGATCTGGACTGGCTCGCCGCCAACGGCGAGCGGACCGGCTGGTATGTCGCCAAGGTGCAGGCCGTGTTGGCGCGGGTGCTGACGCTGCCGATGCCGACCGCGGCGGCGGTGGTCGGCCACGCGTTCGGTGCCGGCGCGATGTTGGCCGTAGCCCACGACTTTCGGGTGATGCGTGCCGATCGCGGCTTCTTCTGCTTTCCAGAGGTCGACATTCGCATCCCGTTCACCCCGGGGATGGCCGCGCTGATTCAGGCCAAGCTCGCCCCGCAGACGGCGATCGCGGCGATGACCACCGGACGCCGTTTCGGCGGGGTGGATGCCGCCGGTATCGGGCTCGTCGACGCCACCGCCGCCGAGGGTGCGGTCACCGCCGCAGCGGTGGAGTTGCTGCGTCCTCTCGGCGGAAAAGACCCCGGCACGTTGGGCGCGATCAAGGCCACCATGTTCGGTCGTGCCGTCGATGCGCTCAAAGACACCGGATGGTAGCCGGCCATCCACCCACCGAACTCCAAGCCGCGTTCTACGCTACAAACCGGACCGGCCAACCGCCGTCCCTTTCCCGGACCCGAGAGAGCATCGACGAAGCCCACCCATGCCGGCTTTTCCG
>NZ_JBYCKY010000119.1:0-3962 GCF_057473605.1 Mycobacterium sp. TH-M82
GGCTAAGTCTGCGGCTGGGGCGCTACTACCGCTACCGGACATGGTCAGATCGCAGCCGATGGACACTCGAGGACAAACTCGGGGCGGCGTTCGCGGAAATGCAGAGCCGTGTCGATGAGGCCGCAGCGGAACGCCGCCGCAAAGAGGACGACCTCCTGCGCCGCCAACAAGCCTGGGACACCGCCGTACAGCAGGCCAAAGCGGCTTATGTCGTCGACCTCAACCGCCGCCGCGTTCGTGACCAGGCGGCGCGGCACGGCGAGGCCCAACGCCTCCGGAACTACGCCGCGGCCCTGACCGCCCTAGCCCACAGCCGCACTGATTCCGCCGATGCGCCATCGCTTCTGCAGTGGGCCCGGGCTGCCAATGACGAGGCCGACCGAATCGACCCCCTCAACGACCCCGACAGCCTGCGGCACCGTCACCCGGAAAATCCCGAGCCCGACAACTACGGCCAATTCATGCCCAAAGGGATGAACGTGCACCGCCGCCCGACGCAGTGAGCCCTGCCGGCTACCGCAAGTCCTCCACCCGCATGCCGAGCTTGCGCGCCAATCGCTCGGCCACCTGCTTGCGGCCGGCAGCCCGCAGTTCGGAGATCGCCTCCTCAGCCACCAACCCGACCCGATGAATCTCGACCCGCAGCGCCGCCAGTTCGTCGAAACGATCGGCCGCATCAGCTCCGCACCACCGGCGCAGGAGCGCCCGCTTCGGCTTGCCGTACTCGTTGTCAACCTTGGCGCAGATCTCCGAAGAAATCTCGTACCCGGGTCTCGAGCCACGCCCCGCGTAGTGCCGACCGTGAATGAGGTCGCGGCGAGCCTCTGCCTCCTCCTGCTCGACGACTTCGAGGACTGGATTGGGGTTGCGACTCGCCGCGGCCTGGACGAGTTGCTCGGTAATCGGCCAGGGCACAACAAGATCCGCGCCCTCGCGAAAGGCATCCGGGCACGCCAGCCACAACTGCGGGTCAACATCGGTCAACTCCGCCAGCCGCTCGGAGTCCGTCACCCGGCAGGCGCCCGCCTCGCGGTACTCCAAGCGTGCGACGCCCTCGTCGATCAATGCCCGGAAGACTTCATCGGCCGCCCAATAGCGCGGGTCGTCACCGACACCCAACTCGTCGATGCGATCCCAAAGCGCCTCGCGACGCCGGAATGCATCCGCAGCCGACCAGAGCACCTTCAGACGGGCCGGCGGCACCCACTCCTGACGGCCCTCAAAACGCTCATCAACAAAGCGGACCTGTACGCGGGCAGGCTTCTGCGTCCCAAGCTTGATCACCTCGACCTGGACAAGGTCGTCGATGCGGCGGGCGCGATAGGCCCACCGCTCACCCGGTTGGACTTCCGGAGCGTCGGGCACGTCACCAGTCTCGCCCCGTACCGGTGCCGGTGTGAAGTTGCGTTCAGAGAGTTAGCGCCGTGCGCCGTGTCTGAGTCGAGCGACCTCAGTTTCAAGTTCCTCAATATGGCCACCCAGCGGCCATTCGGAGGCGGCCAGACCTCAATGACAGTCGGTTTTGTCTGCCCCACCGGCTAGGTTTGTGACATCGCGTTCTGGGCTGAACAGGTCGGACTGATGGGGGAGTCGGGAAATGGGCCGCAGCAGCGTGCGAGTGCATGAGCTGGCCAAAGAGCTAGGGGTAACGAGCAGAGAGGTTTTGGCGCGGCTCACTGCCGACGGTGTGACCGTCTCGTCCGCATCCGCACGGATCAACACTCTGACTGCGACTCGCATCCGCGAATACTTCAGATCAACAGCGAGACCCCGAAAGGCCGTCGGCCCGTCAATCAAACCCCGAGCAATCAGCAAGCCGACTGCGGCGCCGAACGCAGTCGCTGACAGGCAGCGCCCTAAATCGTCTCTACTGACCTCCGCCGACGTCCGCGACATCTACCGTCGGTACCGACTCGCTGAGGCCTTTGGCGATCACGCCATCGAGGAACTTGCACGGGAATGCGAAGCCCGGTACCGGATCAAACGCAAAGTTTTCCAAAGTGTCGTCACCAGTGAGAGCCTTCGCAGAAAGGTCGCCGAAGAAGATCGCCGCGAATCTCTGAAAGCTGCTGCGGCGAAGCTAAAGCGAAGCACTAAGGCCACCAAGCCGCACCAGCCGAAGGGCCGCGGCGCCACTCAATCCAAGGCGAAGCCTTCCCACGACAGCGCGGTCGCCACCGGTCGTCCCCGCCCCCGGATAGAGCACCTGCCGCCACTGGCAGCCACTATGGATGTCCCCGCGGTCGCCGAGGTCATCCACGCCAGAACGACAACCCCCGATCAGAAGACGATCCTGGCCTGCCTGCAAGAGCTGGCACCCAGAGGTGACGGTGGGTACGGCTACCTCAGCTGGCGGTACGCCGCCACCCGCGCCGCCCGGGCCGAATCAGGAATGACCGCCGGGCAGGAGGACCTCATGGCCCTCGCGACCGTCATCGACAACGAGAAGAAGCTCCTCGACACCCTGGTCCGCGCGCACGGCTCGATCCTGACCAAAACGGACCTCGCCGCGGCCGCGCTGGACAAGGAGTTCCGCCAACTCGTCAACTCGCACGGCCGCGGGCGCACCGACGCCGATGAAGTGCGCCGCGCCAGAGCAGCTTTCGACTTCTTGCGCTGTGCGCTCATCCTCGTCATCGCCAGCGCCGACGACGGAGACGGATTGTGGAACATTCTTCCCGCGATCACGCCGCGGGAGAACAGGGACCTCTCTACGGCCAGTAAATCCCTCCAGCGAGCCCGCCGGCGACTCGCCGAGTTAATCGCGAATGTCGAACGATTGCTCAGCACCGAACAAGCAGAGTTGGCGAGGTTCTTCCGTCACTCGCGCGCCCACCTGGTTGCACTGCAGTTGAAGAGGTACGACTTCCTGCGGCGGTTCCGCGACAGTGCTGCCCTATTCGCGCCGCCGACACCGCGCATCAATACCCACCTGGGCTTCGAAATCTTGCCGCAGGGCGAGCAGCTACGCGCCTTCCTCGGGGAGATTCGCACCTCGAAGAAATACCGCGGCTACACCGTCGATGAACGCCGCCTTACCGTCCTGGAGGATCTGCAGAAGCATTTCGGCGCCACCCGCTGCACCTGGCATCGGGGAGTCGAGACCGGCGGCGGGATCGGAACCCACTACCTCGTCCTTGCCATCAACACTCCCGGCAGAGATGGTCAGGACGCGGTGGCCGTCAGCCCACTGGCAGGCCGGCACGCAACCTATGTGGTCCGGCGTGAATGCGCCGAAGCCGACTGGGAAATCCTGTTCGCCCATCCGAAATTCGAGGCACGCCTCCGGGGCGCGCGGAAGCTGCTGTTCACCGCCCGTTCCGACGACGGGGACCCCTATCGGTTGATGCGGGCCAAGGTCATCAAACTCCTGGAATGTCCCGCCAAGGAGTTCCGCAGGGCGGCCGACATGGGTCGGCAGTCCCGCACGATCACCCCACCGAAACAGGTCGATCCCGCGAAGACGATCAATCGCCGCAAAGTCAAATACCAACTGCTGCTGGACTCAGTGCAGCAGCAGATCCGCGAGCAGAAGATGGCCGGCATCCCAAGCGACATCATCGCGAATTCGATCTGGGCATCGCTGGACGAAGGGCAGCAGGAGACGTTGATCGCCGACCTCAGATCCACGGAGTACCGCAATTCGGATCCTCTCGAATCGTTGCATCGGTTCGTCCGGGCGCAAAAAGTGCCGCGCCCGCCAAAGCGTTGAGGGCGGATTCCAGTCAACGTCGCAACAGCCGAAGACTATTTCGGAGGTTGCGATGGGAGCGGAGCGAAAGACCCGGCGACGCGGACGCCCAAGTGGCGGACAGCTGGTCGAAGAACAGGAGTGGTTCGGTCGGCTGATCGCCCAAGGCGTCAGCAACTCCGAGGCGTGCCGGGTCGTAGGGATCGACCGCAGGACGGGGACACGCTGGCGTTATGGGCGCACGGTCTGCAACAAGGCCGGGGAGGCGGTG
>NZ_JBYCKY010000120.1:0-7524 GCF_057473605.1 Mycobacterium sp. TH-M82
CGGCGAACAAGGTGGTAACGGCCGCCGCCACCATCGAGTACGGGCTGAGCAACCCCGACGAGGTGCTGTCGGTGCCCGGCTCGATCGCCATGGGCGACGCCACCGTTCATGACGCGTGGGAGCACGGCACGGAGTCATACACCACCACCGGGGTGTTCGGTAAGTCGTCCAACGTGGGCACCCTGAGGCTGGCTCAGCGCGTCGGCCCGGAGCGGTAGTTCGACCTGCTGGAGAGGTTCGGCCTGGGCAGCCGCACCGGCGTCGGGTTGCCAGGCGAGAGCGCCGGGGTAGTGCCGCCGATTGCACAGTGGTCCGGCAGCACATTCGCCAACCTGCCTAGCGGGCAAGGTCTTTCGATGACACTGCTGCAGCTGGCGGGGATGTACCAGGCCATCGCCAACGACGGCGTCCGGATGCCGCCGCGAATTGTCAAAGCGACCATCGCCCCCGACGGTAGCCGCACCGATGAGCCGCGCCCGCAGGGAGTTCCGGTGGTCTCCGCGCAGACGGCCCGGACCGTGCGCAACATGCTGCGCGCCGTGGTGCAGCGTGACCCGATGGGCTATCAGCAGGGCACCGCGCCGAAGGCCGCTGTCGACGGCTACCAGATCGCCGGTAAAACCGGGACCGCACAGCAGATCGACGCCGGCTGCGGCTGCTACTTCGACGACGTGTACTGGATCACCTTCGCCGGGATCGCCCCCGCGGACGATCCGCGCTACGTCGTCGCATTGATGATGGACAATCCGCAGCGGGCCGCGGACGGATCACCGGGTTCCTCGGCAGCTCCGCTGTTCCACAACATCGCGAGCTGGCTGTTGCAACGCGACAATGTGCCACTGTCGCCGGACCCGGGCCCACCGCTGACGCTGCAGGCTGTCTGAGGCGAACCTCGCTTGCGGAGACCGCCGCTCACCGGCTCTGCCGGGCAGTGGTGAAATGCGCCCAGTTGTGCAGTGTTTGCCGCTGGATCCGGCAACACACGAGGCCGCTGGGTAATCTCAGGGCGGACCGCAGCGGACGGAGGTGATCTCGGGTGCCCGTTTCGTTGCGTCCCAGCCGCACCGCAGGTGCGTCGCTGCCATTGCTGGTCGCCCGGATCGGCGCGGTGCCCGCCGACGGCGGTGCCGTCCCGGAGTGGCCGATTACCGGAGTGACGTTGCGGGCCCAGGACAGTCTGCCCGGCGATCTGTTTGCGGCGCTGCCCGGCTCGCGGACGCACGGGGCCCGATACGCGGGCCAGGCGATCGAGCGCGGTGTGGCGGCGGTGCTCACCGATGCGGCCGGAGTCTCCGAAATCGGCCCACTGCGCACGGTGCCGGTGCTGGTGCATCCCGCTCCGCGCGGCGTGCTGGGTGAATTGGCCGCCGCCGTCTACGGGAACCCGTGTGAGCAGCTCACCGTCATCGGCGTCACCGGCACGTCCGGGAAGACCACCACGATCTATCTGGTCGAGGCAGGGCTGCGGGCCGCAGGCAGAACGGCGGGGCTGATCGGTACGGTCGGGATTCGCATGGACGGCGCCGACCTGCCCAGCGCGCTCACCACCCCGGAGGCGCCGGAACTACAGGCCCTGCTGGCGCTGATGGCCGAGCGCGGCGTCGACACCGTGGCGATGGAGGTGTCCAGCCACGCGCTGGCGCTGGGCCGCGTCGACGGAATGCGGTTCGCGGTCGGCGGATTCACCAACCTGTCGCGGGACCACCTGGACTTCCATTCGAGTATGGCGGCCTACTTCGACGCTAAGGCACGGCTGTTCGACCCGGCTTCCCCGCTGCACGCGGCCACCGCGGTGGTCTGTGTCGACGACGACGCCGGGCGTGCGATGGCCGCGCTGGCCGGCCCGCCCATCACCGGCGTCACCGTCAGCACGACAGGCCAACCCGCCAACTGGCGTGCCGAGGACGTGGTGCCGGGCAACGATGGTGGTCAGGAATTCACCGCCGTCCATCCGGCCGGCGTGCGTCATCGAGCGGGCATCGGGCTGCCGGGCCGCTACAACGTCGCCAATTGCCTGCTTGCATTGGCGATCCTCGACGCGGTCGGGGTGTCGCCCGAGCAGGCGGCCCCGGGCCTTCGGGATACCCGGGTGCCTGGGCGGCTGGAGCGGGTCGATCGCGGCCAGGACTTCCTGGCACTGGTCGACTATGCCCACAAGCCGGGCGCGTTGCGGGCGGCGCTGGCCACACTGCGCCGACCCGGGGGCCGCCTGGCGGTCGTGTTCGGTGCGGGCGGCGACCGCGACCCGGGCAAACGGACCCCGATGGGCCAGATCGCCGCCGAACTTGCCGATCTGGTCGTCGTCACCGACGACAACCCGCGCAGCGAGGACCCGGCAGCCATCCGCCGCACCATCGTGGCCGGCGCGACGGCGGCGCACACCGGCGCCCGGATCATCGAGGTTGCCGACCGGCGGGCCGCGATCGACTACGCAGTCGGCTGGGCGCAGCCGGGCGATGTGGTGCTGATCGCCGGCAAGGGTCACGAAACCGGGCAGACCGCCGGCGGGCACACCCGCCCGTTCGACGACCGGGTCGAGTTGGCGGCCGCCCTGGAGGCGCGCCGGTGATCCCGCTGAGCCTCACCCGCGTCGCCGAGATCGTCGGTGGCACCCTGGCCGACATCGACCCCGCGGCGGCGGCGCGCGCCCGCGTCACCGGTGCCGTGGAATTCGACTCACGAAAGATCGCTCCCGGCGGGCTGTTCGTCGCGCTGCCCGGGGCACGCTCCGACGGTCACGAGCACGCGGCGGCGGCGGTGGGGGCCGGAGCGGTCGCGGTGCTGGCAGCCCGCCCGGTCGGGGTGCCGGGGATTGTCGTGGCGCCAGTTGCGCCCGACGCGCACCCAAGCAGCCGGGCCGGTGTGCTCGAACACGACACCGACGGGTCCGGGGCGGCGGTGCTGGCCGCACTGGCCAGGCTGGCCGCGGCGGTGGCCGCCGACCTGACAACCAACGGGCTGACCACCGTCGGGATCACCGGCTCGTCGGGCAAGACCTCGACGAAGGACATGCTGGCCGCCGTGTTGGCGCCGTTGGGACACGTGGTGGCACCGCCGGGGTCGTTCAACAACGAGCTGGGCCATCCGTGGACGGTACTGCGCGCCGACGAAAGCACCGATTACCTGGTGCTGGAGCTGTCGGCCCGTCATCGGGGCAATATCGCGGCGCTGGCGGCCGTCGCGCCGCCGCAGCTTGCGGTGGTGCTCAACGTCGGCACCGCACACCTCGGTGAGTTCGGGTCGCGCCAGGCTATCGCTCAAACGAAATCAGAACTGCCGCAAGCGGTCCCGTCGTCGGGAGTCGTCGTACTCAATGTCGACGACCCGGCTGTGGCGGCGATGGCCGACAAGACCGCGGCCCGGGTGGTGCGGGTGAGCCGTACTGGGCCCGCGGACATCTGGGCCGGGCCAGTGACCCTCGACGAGCTGGCCCGTCCGCGCTTCACGATGCACACCGGTGCGCACGGTTCCGTCGCGGTCGACGTCGCGCTCGCGGTATCCGGAGACCATCAGGTGGACAACGCGCTGTGCGCGGCGGCGGTCGCACTGGAGTGCGGCGCCAGTGCGGAACAGGTGGCCGTCGCACTGGCCGGCGCCGGCCCGGTGTCGCGTCACCGCATGCAGGTCGGCACCCGCGACGACGGGGTGACGGTCATCGACGACGCCTACAATGCCAACCCGGACTCGATGCGGGCCGCGCTGCAGGCGCTGGCCTGGATCGCCCACCGAACCCACCGCAGGCGCAGCTGGGCGGTGCTGGGTGAGATGGCCGAACTGGGGGAGGACGCGATAACCGAGCATGATCGCGTCGGCCGACTGGCGGTGCGATTAGATGTGTCTCGTCTTGTTGTCGTCGGAACCGGGAGAGCTATGAGCGCGATGTATCACGGCGCGGTCATGGAAGGCTCGTGGGGGGCTCAAGACAGAGGGGCCGTTATGGTCGCCGACGCCGACGCCGCCCTGGCGCTGCTGCGGACCGAACTGCGCTCGCCGGACGTGGTGCTGGTCAAGGGCTCGAACGCGGCCGGACTGACAGCGCTCGCCGACGCGTTAGCCCACCACGACCCGGACAACGAAAGCGCCCCCCGATGATACGGATCCTCATCGCCGCCGGCGTCGCACTGACGGTGACGATCCTGCTGACGCCGGTGCTGATCCGGCTGTTCACCCGGCAGGGCTTCGGCCAGGAGATCCGCGCAGACGGCCCACCCAGCCACCAGACCAAACGCGGCACGCCGTCGATGGGCGGGGTGGCCATTGTGGCCGGGATCTGGAGTGGCTACCTGGGTGCCCAGCTCGCCGGTCTGGCCTTCGACAGCGCGGGACCGTCGGCGTCCGGCCTGCTGGTGCTGGGGCTGGCCACCGTGCTCGCCGCGGTCGGATTCGTCGATGATCTGATCAAGATCCGCCGATCGCGCAACCTGGGCCTGAACAAGACCGCCAAGACGGTCGGCCAGATCACCGCGGCGGTGTTGTTCGGCGTGCTGGCACTGGGTTTCCGCAGCGCTGCCGGCCTGACGCCCGGAAGCGCGCAGCTGTCGTATGTGCGCGATATCGCCACCGTCACCCTGCTCCCCGCGGTGTTCGTGCTGTTCTGCGTCGTCATGGTGACCTCCTGGTCGAACGCGGTCAACTTCACCGACGGCCTGGACGGACTGGCCGCCGGGGCCATGGCAATGGTCAGCGCGGCCTATGTGCTGATCACCGTGTTCCAGCACCGCAACGCCTGTGCCATCGCACCCGGCCTGGGCTGCTATAACGTGCGCGACCCGCTGGACCTGGCGCTTCTGGCCGCCGCTACCGCGGGCGCCTGCATCGGGTTCCTGTGGTGGAACGCCGCCCCGGCGAAGATCTTCATGGGCGACACCGGGTCGCTGGCCCTGGGCGGCGTGATCGCCGGGTTGTCGGTCACCAGCCGCACCGAGATCCTGGCGGTGGTGCTGGGCGGGTTGTTCGTCGCCGAGATCCTCTCGGTCGTGGTGCAGATCCTGGCGTTTCGCACCACCGGTCGCCGGGTGTTTCGGATGGCGCCGTTTCATCATCATTTCGAGCTGGCCGGCTGGGCGGAAACCACGGTGATCATCCGGTTCTGGCTGCTCACCGCGATCAGCTGCGGGCTGGGCGTGGCCCTGTTCTACGGCGAGTGGTTCGCAGCGGTCGGCGGCTGAGCTGAGATGACCGTTGCCACCGCCGGGCTGACGCCGTTGGCACCCGGCGTGCCGGTGCTGGTCGCCGGTGCGGGTGTGACCGGGCGCGCGGTGCTGACGGCACTGCGGCCGCTGGGGCCCGCGTTGACGGTGTGCGACGACGATCCGGTGGCGCTGCGCCCGTACTCCGGCGCCGGGGTCGCGACCGTGAGTCCGGCCGCGGTCGTATCGGGCATCGGAGAATACGCCCTGGTCGTGACCAGCCCGGGTTTCCCGCCGGGCGCACCGGTGCTGGTTGCGGCGGCACGGGCCGGTGTACCGGTCTGGGGTGATGTGGAGTTGGCGTGGCGACTCGATGCGGCGGGTAGCTACGGGCCGCCGCGGCGCTGGCTGGTGGTCACCGGCACCAACGGCAAAACCACCACGACGTCGATGCTGCACGCGATGTTGACAGCGGCGGGCCTGCCCAGCCTGCTGTGCGGCAATATCGGCAGCCCCGTGCTCGATCTGCTGTCGCGGCCGTCCGGCCTGTTGGCCGTCGAGTTGTCCAGCTTCCAGCTGCACTGGGCGCCGTCCTTGCGGCCGGCGGCCGGCGCCCTGCTCAACATCGCCGAAGACCACCTGGACTGGCATGGCACCATGGCCGCCTACACCGCCGCCAAGGCGCGGGTGCTCCGCGGACGGGTGGCGGTGGCGGGGTTGGACGACGCCCGCGCGGCGGGCCTGCTGGCCGGTGCCGCCGCGCCGACCCGGGTCGGCTTCCGGCTCGGTGAGCCGGCTCCCGGTGAACTGGGGGTGGCCGACGGGATGCTGGTCGACCGTGCCTTCTCCGCCTCCGCCGACGGCCTTGCGCTGGCACCGGTGGCGTCGATACCGGTGCCGGGTCCAGCCGGGGTGCTCAATGCGCTGGCCGCTGCGGCGCTGGCCCGCTGCGTTGACGTGCCCGCGGAGGCGGTTGCGGCCGCGTTGGCGTCGTTCCGGGTGGGGCACCACCGCGCCGAACTGGTCGTTGTCGCCGACGGGATCAGCTATGTCGACGATTCCAAGGCCACCAACCCACACGCGGCACAGGCCTCGGTGCTGGCCTACCCGCGGGTGGTCTGGGTGGCCGGGGGTTTGCTCAAAGGCGTTTCCAGCGGCGCCGTCGACACCCTGGTCGCCCGGGTCGCCGACCGCCTGGCCGGCGTCGTGTTGATCGGTCGTGATCGCCACCGGTTTGCCGATGCGTTATCGCGACACGCGCCGGATGTCCCCGTTGTTCATGTGGTGACAAGCGACGATGCTGGTATGCATGATGCTGCTGAGGTTTCTGTTACTCATGTGACACAAGTGATTGACGTCGATGATGTGTCCGTGAGCTCTGCGGTGATGACAGCGGTGGTGGCTGCCGCCCGTGACCTGGCCCGGTCGGGCGACACGGTCTTGCTGGCCCCGGCGGGAGCCTCGTTCGACCAGTTCACCGGCTATGCCGCTCGCGGCGAGGCGTTCGCTGCCGCCGCGCGCGCCGCGGTTCGGTAGGCCGGCGTGACCAGCGTGACCAGCGTGCTGATCCGGTTCCTCAGGCCGGTGCTGAGGTGGGCCACCACGTCCGGCCGGCCCACCCCGGAGGCGGCCGGGGCCGGCGGAGACACTGCCGAGGCTGCCCCGGCCGACCCGGCCAACCCGGCCAACCCGGCCACGGACCCGACCGGGGCTGCGTTGGTACCGCCAGCGAAAACCAGGTGGTCCGGGCCGCGCACCCGGTTCGGCACCTGGCTGAACCGGCCGATGACGTCGTTTCACCTCATCATCGCCGTTGCCGCGCTGCTGACCACCCTCGGCCTGATTATGGTGCTGTCGGCTTCCGGGGTGCGCTCCTACGATATGGACGGTTCGGCGTGGGTCATTTTCGGCAGACAGGTGCTGTGGACGGTGATCGGCCTGGCTGCCTGCTACCTGACGCTGCGGATGTCGGTTCGGGTCATGCGTCGTATCGCGTTCACTGGATTCGCCGTCACGATCGTGTTGCTGGTGCTGGTGCTGATCCCGGGCATCGGCACGATCGCCAACGGCTCTCGCGGCTGGTTCGTGGTATCCGGTTTTTCCATGCAGCCGTCCGAGCTGGCCAAAATCGCCTTCGCCATCTGGGGCGCACACCTGTTGGCCGCCCGGCGGATGGAGCGGGCGACGCTGCGGGAAATGCTGGTTCCGCTGGTCCCGGCCGCTGTCATCGCGTTGGCGCTGATCGTGGCGCAGCCCGATCTGGGGCAGACGGTGTCGCTGGGCATCATCCTGCTGGCGCTGCTGTGGTACGCCGGCCTGCCGCTGCGGGTGTTCAGCAGTTCGCTGGCCGCGGTGTGCCTGTCCGCCGCGGTGCTGGCGATCTCCGAGGGCTACC
>NZ_JBYCKY010000121.1:0-8808 GCF_057473605.1 Mycobacterium sp. TH-M82
CCGCGGCACGGCTCTACGTCGTGCAGTACGTCGTGCAGTCCACCCTGGCCGCCTCGATCAGCGGCCTGGAGCGTCCCCTGGGAACCGGTCGTCGTCACCGCGGCCGGGCGAGCGCCGTCACCGGCTGCCACGGCCTTCCTCGACATGCTTCGTGAGTGTCTGAACGTCAACCCGCTAGGTGGCGTCGATCACCTGAGCTGTCCCCGGTGTCCGGTGGCGGTCTACCATCGGACCCAGTGGAAGCCGCGCGCCGTCGACCGCAATCTCTGTCCGGCGCACCGATCAACCCGAGGAGTCACCGCGTGAGCATTCGCGAGCGGGCCGGTCTTTCCCGGCCGGGCCGCATCCGCTCCGCTCTGTGGGCGTACCTGGCGCTGACCAAACCGCGGATCATCGAGCTGCTGCTGGTCGCGACGATACCGGCGATGCTGTTGGCCGACCGCGGCATAGTGAACCCGCTGCTGATTTTCAACACACTGTTGGGCGGGATGCTGGCGGCGGCGTCTGCCCACACGCTGAACTGTGTGGTGGACGCCGATATCGACAAGCTGATGAAGCGGACCGCGCACCGGCCACTGGCCCAAGACGCGGTGTCGCGGCGCAATGCCCTGGCCTATGGGCTGGTGCTCGGGGGCGTTTCGTTCTGCTGGTTGTGGTGGACCACCAACCTGCTCTCCGCTGCGCTGGCCGTGGCCACCATCGCGTTCTACGCGGTGGTCTACACCATGCTGCTCAAGCGCCGCACCCCGCAGAACATTGTGTGGGGTGGGGCCGCCGGCTGCATGCCGGTGATGATCGGCTGGTCGGCGGTGACCGGCACCATCGGGTGGCCGGCGCTGGCGATGTTCGCGATCATCTTCTTCTGGACGCCGCCGCATACCTGGGCGCTGGCCATGCGGTACAAGGACGACTACGCGGCGGCCGGCGTGCCGATGCTTCCGGTGGTCGCCACCGAACGCCAGGTCACCGAGCGGATCCTGATCTACACCTGGCTGACGGTGCTGGCCACGCTGGCGCTGGTGCCGGCCGCCGGGTGGCTGTACGCGGCGGTTGCCGTGCTGGCCGGGGCGTGGTTTCTGGCGATGGCTCACCGGCTGTACGCCGGGGTGCGCCGTGGCGAGCCGGTCAAACCGCTGCGGCTGTTCCTGCAGTCGAACAACTACCTGGCGGTGGTGTTCTGCGGCCTGGCGGTCGACTCGGCGCTGGCGTTCCCGGCCCTGCCGACCCTGTTCTGATCGCTCACTTCCTCACCTGGGCACCAGTATGATCGATCCGATCGTTTTGCGGTCCTGCAGATCTCGGTGCGCTTGGCCGGCATCGGCCAACTGGTATCGCCGGCTCACCGTCACAGCGATCGAACCGCTGGCGATGGCATCGAACAATTCCCGAGCGCGCCAAGAGAACTCCTGTGCAGTCCGGGTGAAGTGGGCCAACGTCGGGCGGGTCAGGTACACCGATCCGGCTGCGTTGAGCCGCTGCGGGTCCACCGGGGGAACGGGCCCGCTGGCGGCGCCGAACAGCACCAGCACGCCGCGCACGGCAAGACTGGCCAGACTGGCGTCGAAGGTCGTCGCGCCCACCCCGTCGTACACGGCGACCACCCCGGCGCCGTCGGTCAACCCGCGCACCCGGGCGCCGAACCCGGCCGCGTCGGCGTCATCCGGACCGGGGTAGTCCAGTACCTCGACGGCGCCGGCCTGTCGGGACAGCTCGGCCTTGGCCGGCGTCGACGCCGTGGTGAGCACCCGAACGCCCCGGCTGGTGGCCCACTGAGTCAAGATCAGGCCGACCCCGCCCGCCCCGGCGTGCAGCAGGATGGTGTCGGCGGCCCGGACCGGGTAAACCGATGTGATCAAATAGTGCGCCGTCATCCCCTTCAGCAGCGCGGCGGCCGCGGTGTCGAAGTCGATGTCCGACGGCAGCTGTGCCACCAACGCCGCTGGTGCACTGCAATATTCGGCATACGCACCCGCGGCGGCCGCGGTGACCACCCGGTCGCCCACCCGCGGAGAGGTCACCCCGGCGCCCACGCTCGACACGGTGCCCGCCACTTCGTTGCCGAGAACGAACGGCAGCCGCACCGGGTACACCCCGGAACGGAAATAGGTGTCGACGTAGTTGATCCCGATGGCTTGGGCCCGGATCACCACCTCGTCGGCGGCGGGGGAGGGTAGCGGCTTGTCGATGTAGCTCAGGACTTCGGGTCCGCCGGTCTCGGCGACTTGCACGGCGCGCATGCGCACTATCATCCCCAGGCGTGACGCCCGCATGAAGTTGGCCCGGCCCGATATCTTCCACCCGCGCATCGTGCTGGTGGGCGATCCCCGACTGGTCGAGGGTGACGGCGGTTGTGCCGACGACGCCGGCCTGGTCGCGGCACTGCGCAGACGTGGCCTGCACGCGCGCTGGCTGTCCTGGGATGACCCCGAGACACTCGGTGCCGACCTGGTGATCCTGCGCGGTGTCCGCGACTGGGCCGGGCGCCGGGAGGAGTTCCTGGCCTGGACGCGTCAGGTCCGCCACCTGCTCAATGCGCCCGACGTCATCGCCTGGAACGCTGATCCCCGATACCTCAGTGATCTGCAGTACGCCGGGGTGCCGACGGTGTCACGACATTCGCCCGGTGCAGCGAGCGCGCTGATCTACTTCTGCGGCCGGCAGTCGCATGCGTTCGCCGCCGGCGACACTGGGTCTGTCCGTGGGCCCGTCGCAGCACCCGACTTCGAACTGTGGGACGTGGGCCGCGCCGCTCTGCGTGCAGCCGCCGAACGACTGAGCACACGGATGGAGGAGTTGCTGTATGCCCGGGCCGACGTGGTCGGCCCACCGAATGACGTTCGTCTGGTGAGCCTGGATCTCGTTGCACCACAGCTGGGTTGGCGTCGATTAAGAGCGCGGGACCGAGGGGACGGGCAGCGTCAGTTCGCCCTGTGCGTCGAATCGGCCCTGCAGCGCCTCGGGCTGGGACCGCTGTCGCATCGACGCCCATAGCGCGGCGGTCGCCGCCGTGCACAGCACCGCGCCGCCGACATGCATGGCCACCAGCGCGGCCGGGACGCCGGTGAAGTACTGGACCACCCCGATCAGTCCCTGGGTGCAGGCCACCATGATCACCACCGCGAACCGCACCAGCACCGGCCTGGCCGCCCGCACCGCGGCCAGCCCGAACCCCAGGCCGACCAGCAGCCCGAGGAAACCGATCAGCAGCGACTCATGCAGGTGTACCAACACCGCGACCTGCACTTTCAGTCGCGGCACCGTCCTGTCGGCGCTCTTGTCGCCGGCGTGCGGTCCGGCGGCGGTGACCAGGGTTCCGGTCGCCAGCACCGCCGACAACGTCACCGCACTGAGCAGTGTCAGCCAGCGCAGCGGCGCGGGCACCCGGCGGCGTGTCACTGCGTCCCCGCCAATATCGGGTTCGCCGATCTTGACATAGAGCAGCACCGCCAACCACACCATCAGCATCGAGAGCAGCAGGTGGGCGGTGACGGTCCACCAGGCCAGCCCGGTGCGCACGGTGATGCCGCCGATCACAGCCTGCACCACCGTGGCCGCGGGCATCAGCGCGGCATAGACCAGCACCTCGGGCCGCCGCCGGGCCCGGGTGACGGCCAAAACCGCCAGCATCGCGGCGATCACCACCGCCACGGTGACCATCCGGTTGCCGAACTCGATCGCCTGATGCACCCGGGGCACCTCGGCGACCGCGACCGGAACGTAGCTGCCGGGGAAGCACTGCGGCCAGGTCGGGCAGCCCAGTCCGGATGCGGTGACGCGGACGATCGCGCCGGTGACCGCGATGCACCCCTGGGTCACCACGACGGCGGCGCCGAACGCCCGCTGGGTGCGCAGGCTCGGCATGGGCAGCACGTCCACCAACCGAAGCAGCAACCGTCCGAAGCGCACCACCTGATCCTAGGTCGGCTACTTGGGAGGGACACGTAGCGCTGTCACGGCTTCGTCGAGCGTCGGATACAGCGACAACGTCTCGTCCAAGCCGGTCAGCTGGATCGGCCTGCTGGTAGCCGGGCCGTCCGCCACCACCGCGAAACGATCCGCTGCACCGAGCTGCTGCTGGGTCGCCACCAGGATCCGCAGGCCCACCGATCCCATGAAATCCACGGCTGAGAGCTGGACGATCAGCCCGGCCGGCTCCTCGGCGAGCACGTCGGCGACGGCGGCTTCGAGCGCCGGAGCGGTGCTCAGGTCGATGTCACCGCCGACGGCGAGCACCGCGATTGCGTCGCGGTGCTCAACGGAGATGGTGATTCGATCTGTAGTTGCCAACCGCCATCCTTCGTCTGGGGTGCCACCGCTGAAGGCGGAGACGCTGCGCATCCAACCGTGCGCTGCACAACGTGAGAATAATACTTCGACACTTCCTGCGCGGGGTGCTGACGCTACCCTTGGCGCAAGGCACGCGCGTTTGCCCAGAGCGAGCGGGAGGGAACAGGACAGATGTCAGATTCGCCGACCGAGTTCGTCAATACCGGCACCGCCGAACAGGCAGCACGAACCTCCAGCGAGGTGTTGCTGCCTCAGCTGGTTGCGCATCTGCGCACGAACCGGACCGCGTTGCGGGAGGAGTGGGCCCGGCGGATCACCGAAGCCCGGTTGCTCACCGCCATGTCGCCCGACGAGATCTTCTCGGAGGCGACCTCGGTGTATGACAATTATGTCGAGGTGCTCGAGACCGGCAGCGTCGAGTCGCTGCAGGCGTATGCCCGCGACCTGTCCGAGCGGATCATCCCGCGGGGCGTGGAGACGCACGAGGTGATCGGGATCGTCCTGCTCTTGCGCGACGTGCTCGCCCGTTCGCTGTTCCAGAAGTACCAGGCGGACTTTCGGCTGCTCAACCGGGTGCTCGACGCTTACGAACCGGCGGCCAACCGCATTGCCAACACGGTGGCGGTGAGCTTCGTCCAGGAGCGCGAGCGGATCATCCGCCAGCAGCAGGAGGCGATCCGCGAGCTGTCCACCCCGGTGCTGCAGGTCCGTGACCAGCTGCTGATCCTGCCGATCATCGGTGCGCTGGACAGCCAACGCGCCCGCCAACTCACCGAGCAGCTGCTGCGGGCGATTCGAGCCAACCGGGCCAAGGTGGTGGTCATCGACGTCACCGGGGTGCCCACCATCGACTCCACGGTGGCCAACCACCTGGTGCAGACGGTTGACGCGTCGGGGTTGATGGGCGCGGACGTGATCATCACCGGCCTGTCCTCGGAGATCGCGCTGACCCTGGTGCGGATCGGGCTGGACCTTTCCAAGATGAATGCCGTCGGCGACCTGCAGGGCGGCATCGAGGAGGCCGAACGCCTACTGGGCTACGCAGTCATCCGCGACGGCAAGCAGAGCGGCTGAGTGCCTCGAGAGCTATCGGGCTATAACGAGCACAGATGCCAGTACCCATCCTGAAGCAGGGCATGATCCTGATCGCGAGCGTACAGGCGGCGCTCACCGACACCGACGCCCAGCGCCTGCAGCATGACCTGATGGAACAGGTCGGCCGGCACCGGGCAAAGGGCATCGTCGTCGACGTCACGGCGATCGATGTGATGGACTCGTTCGCCGCGCGATCGTTGCGGACCATCGCGCACATGACCCGGCTGCGGGGTGCGGAGATGGTGATCGTCGGCGTCCAGCCCGAGGTGGCCTTTGCCATGGTCCAACTGGGCCTGAAGTTCGACGACATGCACACCGCCCTGGACCTGGAGGAAGGGCTGGCGCTGCTGAACAGCGAACGCGTGATCGGACGCGACGGTGGCCGATGACCCCGATGCCGTAGTCATCGGCATCGCCGATGCCGCCGACATCGTCGTTGCGCGCCAGGCGGGACACCAACTCGCCGGCGACCTCGGCTTCTCGGTGACCGACGGCACCATGATCGCCACGGCGATCTCGGAAGTCGCGCGCAACATCGTCAGCTACGCCGAACGCGGCCGCATCCGGGTGACGGTCGCTGACCGGCAGGGCCGCAATGCGCTGGTGGTCTACGCCGAGGACGACGGACCCGGCATCGCCGACGTCGAACGGGCGCTGCAGGACGGCTTCTCGACTGCCGACGGCCTTGGTCTCGGCCTCCCCGGCGCGCGGCGGCTGATGGACGACTTGACCGTGCGATCCGATCCCGGCCACGGGACCGTCGTCGAGATGTGGAAATGGACTCCGCCGGGTGGTTGAACGCGGCCGGTTCGGGCCGATCGAGTGGGCGGCGGCGTGGCGTCCCCGACCGGGGGAGCAGGTCTGCGGTGACCGCGCACTGGCGGTGGGCGTGGGCGAATCCGGTGCCCTCTTCGGTGTGCTGGACGGGCTCGGCCACGGCGCGGACGCCGCCGCGGCGGCATCGCGTGGTGTGCAGACGCTGCACGGTGCCCATACCGAGCCGCTGGACGTGCTGGTCCGGCTGTGCCATCGCGCGCTGGACACCAGCAGAGGAGCCGCGATGACGCTGGCGCGAATCGATTTCGCTACCGATTGTTCCACCTTGACGCTGAGTTGGATCGGGATCGGCAACGTTGCCGCCGACCTGGTGGCCAAGCACCCGAGTGGTGTGCAGATCCGGTCCTCGGCCCGCCTGGATGGCGGAATCGTCGGCTATCGGATACCGGAAACCCTGCGTGTAGGGCGGTCGCCGATCCGCACCGGCGACCTGCTCGTCATCAGCACCGACGGTATCGACGACGATCACCTGCGCGGCATCGACTTCGCCGCATCGGCCGAGGTGATAGCCGAGCGGATTTTGGGTACCCACAGCAGAGAAACTGACGACGCGCTCGTGCTCACCGCACGTTATCGGGGTGGTTACCCATGACTGATACTGGTGATTTCTATCTCCGGTACGCCGACGCCCTGGGCAGCTACCTCTCGACGCGGGACGAAGCCAGTCTGGCCGTCGGCCATGAGCTGGGCCGGCGCGCGCTGCGGGAACAGATCAGCATGCTCGACATCATCGAGCACCATTTCGCACTGGTCGACGACCTGGCGAAGCAATCCGATGCCGATCGCGCCGACACGCTGCAATTCCTGCTGCAAACGCTCACCGCCCTGGACTTCGCCACCCGTGGCTTCCTGGACGGCACAAAACGCTACGAACAAGAACGGGCCCGCGCCGAGACCCTCGCCCATCGCGACGAGTTCCGCAACGCGCTGGTGAACGCGCTGCAGGAGGGATTCTTCGTCGCCGACCATGACGCCGCGATCGTCGAGATCAACGACGCGTTCGCCGAGATCACCGGCTACCGTGCCGAGGGCTTGCCGTATCGATGGCCTTATCCGTGGGTCAGCGACGACCCACGGGCAACCGAGCGGCTGTCGGGCCTGTTTCACAGCGGCCGGGTCCAATACGAGGCGCCGATTCGGCATCACGACGGCCGCATCGTGTGGGTGGCGATCAACGCCAATTCGGTCACCGAGCAGGACGCCGGCCCAGACGCCTACGTAGGAACTCTCCGGGACATCACCGCGGCGCGGGCTGCCGCTGCACGGGAAAGCGCGGTGCTGCGACTGGCCACCGCGGTCAGTGTCGTCAAAAGCGTGGCCGAGGTGCTTGCCGTCACCCTCGATGAGTGCCGGACGACGATCGACGTACAGCGGGTGGTGGCCGTGGTGTGGCCGACGGGCGGTGGTGATCCGACCGTCGAGGGTGCGGGTGAGCCCGCGGCATCGACCTGGAGTGACCTGGATCCATTGCTGCGCCGGACGTTTCAGGGTGCCCGTGGCCAGCTGCCGCTCACCGCTCGGCCGGTTGAGTGGGCCGGCGCGCCGGGCCAGTCACGCGGAATGATTGCGATGCTCTCCGGTGCCGACGTCGCCCTGTGGTTGGAGTTCCACGTCCCGCGTCGGCTCAGCGCGGAGGATCGGCTACTGGTCACCGCGCTGGTCGGTCAGCTCAGCTTGGGACTGCAACACGTCCGTCAGTTCGAGATCGCCCGCGATACCTCGCTGACACTGCAGCGCGCGATGCTTCCGTCCGGTGCACCGCCGCCCGGCTTCGCTGTCCGTTACGAGCCGGCCGTCTCGCCGCTGGAGATCGGCGGTGACTGGTACGAGGTGTTGCCGGTCAGCGACCAGCGGATCGCCATCATCGTCGGCGACTGCGTGGGACGTGGACTGTCGGCTGCCGCGGTGATGGGCCAGCTTCGTAGCTCTGCCCGTGCATTGCTGCTCACCGGCGCCGAGCCGGCCATGGTGCTCGAACAGCTCGACTCGGTGGCCGCGTTCATCCCGGATGCGTTCTGCACGACCGTTTTTGTCGGGATCCTGGACACTGACAACACCAAGTCAGGGCTCTTGCGCTACAGCAGCGCTGGTCATCCACCCCCTGTGCTGGCCGCCCCGGACTCGCCGCTCACCCTGCTCGGCGGTGCTCGCTCGGTGCCGCTGGCCGTCCCGCGAACCGATCCACGCCAGCAGACCTCGCAGCGCCTGACGCCGGGATCGACGTTGGTCCTCTACACCGACGGCTTGGTTGAGCGGCGGGGTGAGTCGATCGACGCCGGTATCGCGCGGGTCGGCAAAATCGTCATGGAGGCACTGGCATCGGCCGTCGATACCGTCGCGGATGCGGTATTGAGCGAGATGGCGCCCGCGGGCGGCTATGACGACGACGTCGCGATAGTGGTGTACCGCTGTCCCCCCGGTCCGCTGCGCATCGAAACCGATGCCGTGGCCGATCGATTGGCTGCTGTGCGGCATCGCCTCTCGGCGTGGCTCGATACGGCGAACATCCCGCCGGCTCTCTCCGCCGACATCGTGGTGGCCACCAACGAGGCGTGCGAAAACAGCGTCGAACATGCCTACCGCGGGCAG
>NZ_JBYCKY010000122.1:0-2391 GCF_057473605.1 Mycobacterium sp. TH-M82
GACGTGGTGTTCAGCCCGTTTTTCAACGCCCTGCCGATCCGCCGCGCCGGCCTGAACGAGCGGGCAGGTGAGATCACCGTGCCCACCATCTATGTGCGGCTGCCGGAGATGTCGGTCACGGCGGCGTCCACCAGCTACCGCAGCACCGAACCGGAACAGCGGGCCCAGATCAGGGTATGTTCGCCGGCCACCGGCGCCACCGGCACCATCGTCACCGTCGACGCTGACGGGTTCATCGTGGATTACCCAGGATTGGCAGAGCGGATCTGATCACCCCGCCGGCCCGGCCCGCGGCAGCCAGTTCCTGGCGCCAGTTCTTCGCGCCGACGAACACGGCGACGATATCGTGCCGCGGGAAGCTCGTGTAGCGGGTCCGGGCGGCATGGCCGGCCTCGACCAGCTCGGCCACCGAGTCGGCAGCGGACAGGGAATCCCGCGCGCCGGCCAGCAGTTCGATAATGCGATCCAGCGCCGGCAGCAGCCGCAGCCAGTTCGCCTCGCACATCGCCCGGACCAGGTCCGGAGCGGTGCCCGCAACCCGGGTTCCGTCCCGGAACGACCCCGCGGCCAGGGCGAATGCCAGTGGCACTTCGGCGGCCGTGACGGACAGCGCTTCGGCGATCAGGTGCGGCAGGTGGGAGATGACGGCCGCGGCGGCGTCGTGCTCGTCGGAGCGGGCCGGCACCGCCATCGCCCCGCAGTCCAGCGCCAAATCCAGCACCGTCGACCACACCATCGGGTCGACGTGGTCGTCCACACTGATGACCCAGGGGGCGCCGCTGAACAGGTGGGCATCACCGGACGACCATCCCGACTGCGCAGTGCCCGCCATCGGGTGACCGCCGACGAAGCGGGCGTGCAGGCCGGCGGCGGTCACCGCGTCGAGCACGACGCTCTTCACGCTGGTGACATCGGTCAGCGGGCACTCGGGGGCAAACTGGTGGATGCGGCCCAGCAGCATCGGCACCGCCGGCATCGGGACGGCGAGCACGATCAGCGCGCTGGTATCCGCGGCCCGCGCCAGCACCTCCTCGAGGTCGGTGGTGGCGTCGAAGCCGTCGGCTACCGCGGCGCGCGCACCTTCCACCGACCGGTTGTAGCCGAATACCTCACGGCCGGCCGCAGCGGCCGCACGAGCCACCGAGCCACCGATCAGACCCAGTCCCAGCACGCACACCGGTGTTTTCGCCGCATTGCCAGCCACCCTCCTAGGTTGACACATTTATATTTGGTATATCCGGGCCGCTGCCGACGATTCGCTGGTCAAGGGTGTAATCGGCGACTAGCGTAAGCGCCCATGGGCGCACAGCGAGCCTCCACGCAGGACCGGCCGGCAGACACGCCGGACGGCTTCGGCGTGGCCGTGGTGCGCGAAGACGGCGAGTGGCGCTGCTCGCCGATGCGCCCCGCGGCGCTGACCAGCTTGGCCGCCGCTGAAACAGAACTTCGTGAATTACGCAGCGCGGGAGCCTTTTTCGGTTTGCTGGATGTAGACGACGAATTCTTCGTGATCGTCCGGCCCGGTCCGGTGGGGACCCGGCTGCTGCTGTCGGACGCGACCGCCGCGCTGGACTACGACATCGCCGACGAAGTACTGGACAAGCTGGACGCCGACATCGACGCCGAGGACCTCGAGGACGCCGACCCGTTCGAGGAGGGCGATCTGGGGCTGCTGTCCGACATCGGGCTGCCCGAGGCGGTGCTGGGCGTCATCCTCGACGAGTCCGACCTGGACGTCGACGAGCAGCTGGTGCGGATCGCCGCAGAGATGGGTTTCGACGAGCAGATGTCGGACGCACTGCGCCGGCTCGGTCGGTGACCGACGAGGATCTGATCCGTGCGGCGCTGGTGGCCGCGGCTGCCGCGGGGCCGCGTGATGTGCCGGTGGGCGCGGTGGTGGTCGGCCCCGGCGGCGCGGTGCTCTCGCGTGCTGCCAACGCCCGGGAGGAGCTGGGCGACCCGACCGCGCACGCCGAGATCCTGGCGCTGCGGGCGGCTGCCGCCGCGCTCGGTGACGGTTGGCGGCTGGCCGGCGCCACGCTGGCGGTGACCGTCGAGCCGTGCACGATGTGCGCTGGCGCGCTGGTGACGGCCCGGATAGCCCGCCTGGTCTTCGGCGCTTTCGAGCCGAAGACCGGGGCGGTCGGCTCGCTGTGGGATGTGGTCCGTGACCGTCGGCTGGGGCACCGACCGCAGGTCCGCGGCGGGGTGCTGGCCGACGAGTGCGCCGCTTTGCTGGAGGCTTTCTTCGTCCGGCAGCGGTAGGGATGCCCGGTCCCGGTTCGGTGCGGCTTCAGCCGCCGGTTGGGTAGGCTGTCCGGCGGTGGCGTGTCCGAGCGGCCTAAGGAGCACGCCTCGAAAGCGTGTGAGGTTCACAGCCTCCGAGGGTTC
>NZ_JBYCKY010000123.1:0-1426 GCF_057473605.1 Mycobacterium sp. TH-M82
GGCGGAGCGTCAGCTGACGGGGGTCAGCACGAACACCGGAATCTGGCGTTCGGTCTTCTTCTGGTAGTCGGCGTAATCCGGATAGGCCGCCACGGCACGCTCCCACCACGCGGCCTTTTCCTCACCGAACACCTCGCGGGCTTCGTAGTCCCGGGTGACGCCGCCGTCCTGCAGTTCGACCCGCGGGTTCTTCTTCACGTTGTAGTACCAGACCGGGTTCTTGGGCGCGCCGCCGAGCGACGCGACGCACGCGTACTCGCCGTTGTGCTCGACGCGCATCAGCGGCGTCTTGCGCAGCTTGCCGGTCTTGGCTCCGACGGTGGTCAGCAAGACGATGGGCATGCCCCGCAATTCGGCGGCCTCGGTTCCGCCGGACTCGGCGAACTTCTCTGCTTGCTCGCGGGACCAATCCCAGGGGCTGGGTGCGTATTCACCGGAAAGTGGCATACCGCCAACTGTAAGGCCACCGGCAAGCGAATCCGCCGCCACGACTGGCCGGCGGACCGTCGCGATGCCCACCGGCCGAAATCACCGCACCCGCGCCAGCTCCGCGATCTCGTTGACTCTTCTTGTCGCCGCGGCGATCTCGTCGGCAAACTGCCGACGGCGTTTGGCCATGTCGGCTCCGTTCGCTTCGTCGGCTCCGTCGGCTCCGTCCAGGAGCTCGCGGTGCCGGGCCAGGCGCAACGCGGTCTTGAACAGCTCCAGCGACCTCGACTCGGCGCTGGCGATCCGGCGCTGCAGCTCCCACTGCTTGCCCACCTCCAGGCACTCGGCCGTAAAATCCTCCTCGTCGAAGGATTCGTCCTCGTAGGCGGCCAGCCGGTCGGCGACGATGTGGTACGCGTCCAGGAATGGGCGCAGCACCAGGTGCGCCAACAGCACGTCGGCGGATTCCAGCAGCCGCCGGACGTCGTCGGCGCGGTAGGACTTGGTGGTGTCGACAGGGTCTTCGGCGGGCGCGATCAGCCGGATCTCGTCGGCGAGCTCCTTCTCGAACTGCGCCCGCCCCGAGAACAAGAACTCGAACTTCAGCAACTCCCGCAGCCGCAGCGCCTCGTCGCGCACGGTCGCCGGGGCCACCGCACCGCTCGACTCGCACGCCGCCACCAGCGCGATCTCGGCGATGGCCCGGTCGACGAGAATGTGGATCGCGGTGTTGCGGTAGAACGCCGCGACCAGATGCTGCTCGGTGCCGATGCCCCACACCGCCTCGGTGCCGGCGTCGTACACGCTGACCACTCCCGAGGCGACGAGCTGGTGCAGGGTCCATCGGATCGTGGACCGGTTGGTCAGGTCCGCCGCGCCGGCCACCGCCCAGTTGCGCGCGGCGATGTAGCTCGCCAGGGGTTGCACGGTGGCCAGAACTTCGTTGATCGACAAGGAGCGGTCCGCGCCCAGCAGCGCGAGGCTGACCACCGCGGTC
>NZ_JBYCKY010000124.1:0-3990 GCF_057473605.1 Mycobacterium sp. TH-M82
AAAACTGCCCACCGTCGCCTGGATCAACCAACCAACCCCCGAAGCACTCATCAAATCCGCGTAAGAAACTGTCTCACCAGCCTTGACATGTTCCGACCCGGTGCGTCCGGAAAAGGCATCTGAGCGTGCAGTCAAACGACACCGCCTCGATGTGACGGCAGAGGTTGATCGCATTGAGGCCGGTCGCAACATTCCCGACTCGGCAGCCCGTGCGATCACCGAATGGTCTCGCAAGTCGCGCGCGGCAATGTGTCGCACCTTCGCCGAGCTCGACTACACGCCACTGGTGGAGTGCGACCGTGTCCCTGCAATGGTCACCTTGACCTACCCCGGCGACTGGGAATCTGTAGCACCTGATGGGGCTAGCGTAAAGCGGCATATGATGCTGTGGCGCAAACGTTTTCAACGGGAATGGGGTGAACCGGCCCGCTACATCTGGAAGCTGGAATTTCAACGCCGCGGCGCTCCGCACATTCACCTCTGGATGGCTCCGCCGCATGCGGTAGGCCGATCCGGCGTCAAATTCCGCGACTGGCTCTCGCGCGAATGGGCGGAGATCGTCGGCCATCCGGATCCCGAGCAGCGCGAGCGCCATTTGCTCGCTGGCACGGCCATCGATGTTCGCAACGGATTACGTGCGTGTGACCCGAAACGCCTGGCTATCTACTTCACCAAACACTCATCGCCAAACATCAACGGCGACAAGGAATATCAGCATATCGTGCCCAATTTGTGGCAGCAACCTGGGCGCGGACCCGGCCGATTCTGGGGTGTCTGCGGACTCAAGAAGGCCATTGCGGTTGTAGAGGTAGCTCAGGACGCATACCTGGCTGCGCGCCGGATCGTGCGACGCTGGTCACGTAGCCAAGCGATATACGGCAATCCCGGCAGCAGCTTCCCCACCGCCGTCGTGCCGCGCACGGCCACTCGCCTGGTCCCCCGCGTTGGTCAGTACACGGGCGTCGTGACCTTCCGGAGGGTGCGCCGACGACGAGCCTTCTGCAGCCAAGGAGGCCTCGCGGGCGGATACGCACTAGTGAATGACGGTCCGGCTTTTGCGTCCAACCTAGCTGCCGCAGTGTCGGGGGCGTCACCTAGATAAAGCAGCCGAACTCATCCATTGCCACAATGCGCACTCGGGTTCGTCACGTCATACATTCTTTATTCTGACCGTCGAAAACGCCGGTTTCGCGCCCTAAAATTTCGATCATGGTTACTCCTCCGGTCCTGCTCCGGACGTCATCACAACGCCCACCGGCCTGGCAACGCTGGGTGCTCAACGCGATGTACAACTTCGATCGATACACGATCGATGATTGGCTAGGTCTCATGAGAGATCATCTCCAGCGAACCGAGGGTGCCACCGCGATGCGGACCGCTCGCTACACCATTGATGTCATGCGCCACGTTAGGGCGCTCACGTCGGCGACCGCGAGCCTTGCTTCACACGGCGACCCGGCGGCCCGCTCTGAATTGGCCGACGCCGCTCTCGACTTGAAGAGCGCCCTCGATAGGCTTCATGAAGCGCGCGACCAGCTGCTAAAAGCCGCTGGCGCCGAACGTGTTACTGATGCTGACTGAGGCAATGAGTCTGCTCTTAAGCTGGCCACGAAAGACACGTGGGTCGCTGAGGGTGGATGTCCCCCAACGCCGGTGTGATGCGATGTGCATGACAGCATGATGTATCCCGGTGATTCGGTGCTGCTGCCTTCCGGCTTGTCCGATCGTGGCGAACGCGTGTTCCCGGTCCTGTGGTTGACATCGGGGTGAACACCTACCGTCACGCCGCACTTCGATCGGGTCGTTCACTTCTGTCTCGATGCGTCGCTGGCGCGGATAGCGTTTCGTGCCCTGCGGGCCCGCATACCGACTGGGAATCGACTTTTTGTCGGCGGCAACTGAATACTGACCACTGCGCGGCAAGCTGATCAGTTTTCGCTTGCCGTTGACACTTTTTAGTTGCGCAGTGTGCGCGAGCCCGATCCGGGCTATGCATCGTCGACCGTCTGCCGAGCTAGTTGCCGCCTTGATCGGAATGGCTTATGCCGGACGAGGATTTCCGGGCCGAGGGCCGCGAAGGGGGTGTGTCTGCCGGGCGGCGGTGCGCGGTGAGGAAATCGTCGACTATACGTTCACAATCTCGGCGATCGACTGCGCGCAGCCCGGTGAGTCGAGCGAACGCCACCGGGCCGACGAGTTGGCACAGGATCAGTTCTAGATCGAAGTCGTCGAGGCCGGCTCGGGCTTCAGGGCCTTCTAGGAGGCTGTTGAACGGTTGGCGGTAGTGGTCGATGATCCGTGTTCGGAGCGCGTTGCGATCGTAGGTTTCCTCTGTGCCGTCCGGTGTTGGCCCGAGCGCGACCCAGGCCAGCGTGGTGACGTGCAGCGGCGCTTCTTGAAAGAGGGTCGCCTGTCGGCTCAACAGCTCGATCAGTTGGTCGCGTAATGATCCCGTAGCAGGTGGTGGGGTGACCTGCGGTAGCAGCCGTTCAAATGTGGCGGCCAGCAGTTGGGTGGAGCTGGTGAAGTGCCGATACAGCGTGGTGCGTGCGACCTTGGAGGCTTTGGTGACCGCGTCGATGGTGACGGCTTCGATGCCACCGGCATTGAGGAGTTTAGTCGCCGCATCCAGCAATCGGGTCCGTGACCGAAGGCGGCGTGGGTCGACGTCGTCGTCTTCATCTACCGAGGTTTCGGCGTCACGCTCCACGTAGTCACCGTAAACCCCCCACGAACCTGGCCCGCAGCGAATTGCACCGGGGAAGCCATTCAATCCGTCGAACGATACTAGTAGTATCGTAGCGATACTATGAGTACACTTTGGCGGTGTAGGCCAAGCACCGAAGGAGGATTGGTGATCAGGCAACCGGTCGAGCGGTTCGGGACCCGGGGGAGTCGACGGTGCTGCCCCCAGTCGGCCGGCCGCGTGGCTATCGAAGGATCCAGCTTCTGCCTCGGCGCGGCGACCTCACGGACGAAAGACGTCAAATCCTGATGAATGTGCCGATTTCGCTGACGAAAACCCACCTCTGGAGGCGTGCGGTTCGGGATATCCGGCTGGCCAGTCGCGGTATTGCCAAGCGCACACACCAAGGACGCCCGGTCGACCAGGGCCGCGTTCGTCCACGTCACTATCCCCCTCGCACTTGCTCGTACCTGGACGACGATCTGATGAGTCGGGAAATGCACGATCATGTTCGCGATGAGCCGATCAGGCTGAGTTCCCGGCTGGCATTTCGCCTACGGCGTTCGTGAGCTTGTCAGCAGCCAGCGATGACCCATGCCCAACGTCAAATGATCTGCATACCAATGGATTACGTACTGACGTATCCGAGGTACGGAACCGGCGACAGGACATCGAGGTCGAGCGCCAGGGCCGATCGGTGCCGCCGCAGTGGAATGGGCACGCCTGTCGGTAGCAGTTTCACCGACACCATGAAAGGGTACCGGTAGTACTGTTGCGATACCGTTAGTTTCTTTCAACGTAGCGGAGACGGGGGATGGTAGATACCGGGTGGGTTTCGTCGGGCGTGGCGACCTTGAGTCGGCCGGTCCGGGAACAACTCCGCAAGGTCACCGCTGGTGAGGGCGTTTACAGCGACCGGCTTGCCCGCTTAGCGCGGTTCAGTATCCGGCACAAGGTTCTGGTCATCGCCGCGTGGGTGGTGGCTGCCGGCGTCTTAGCCGTGCTGTTCCCGCAATTGGAGATCGTCGTAAAGCAGCAGTCGGTGAATCTCATCCCTCCTGATGCGCCCTCGCTGCAAACCGTGGACCGGATGGGGATCGCATTCGGCGAGCAGGGATCCAAGACAACCGTCTTCGTCGCGGTAGAGGACCCGACGGGCCTGACTGCGCCGGTGCGTCAGCGTTACAACGCGATGGTTTCGCGGTTGCGTGCCGATTCCAAGCATGTGCGACTGGTTCAGGATCTGTTGGCCGACCCGGTTACTGCCGGTCAGGCGGTGAGCCAGGACGGCAAGGCATGGTATC
>NZ_JBYCKY010000125.1:0-1064 GCF_057473605.1 Mycobacterium sp. TH-M82
GGCGAACTGCTCGATGCCGGGGAACTCGGGTGTGTAGCCCTCGTCGTAGTTGTAGTAGCCGGATCCGAAGAAGACGAACCGGGCGCGGTAGGTCTTGATGGTGCCGTCCTGTTCGGTGGTCACCGTCCAGGTGTCGGCCGACGAATCCCAATCAACGGTGCGCACATAGCTGTTGAACCGGATGTGTCCGTCGATGCCGTACTTGTGTGCGGTTCTGGTCAGGTAGTCACGGATGTCGGCGCCATCGGCGACAGCCTCCTTGCGGAGCCACGGCTCCCACGGGAAGGACAGCGAGAACATGATGCTGTCGGAACGCACGCCGGGGTAGCGGAACAGATCCCAGGTGCCACCGATATTCGCGCGCCGTTCCAGGATGACGTAGCTGGTGTCCGGGTTGCGTTTGGTGATGCGGTAGGCCGCTCCAAGACCGGAGATGCCGGCGCCGACGATGACGACGTCGACGCAGCCGGCGTCTCGAGCGCTGTCTCGCGTGGTCACGGTCATGGCGAGCCTCGCTTCCTGAGCTGCTGTGATCTGCACCGCCAGCCTAGCCGCCCACCGGTTGGTTGGACCAGAGCCCTCACAACGGCTGCAGCAGCACGTCCACGTGCAACGGTGGGCACAAGGTCGATCAGCCACATCTGGTCGGCGGGGCTGGCGAAGATACGGGCGTGGGTGGGGTCCTGGGTGACCGCGACCTCACGCAGGCGGCCGATGACAGCGAGCGGCTGGCCATCCGGGCCGAACTGGAACCCGGGGTAGGCAAGGTAGTTGCCGCGGCGCACGGCGATCAGCCTCGGTGATGGCCATAGCAGCAATCCGCCATGCGGTTCATGCACAGGGAGATCGGTGCACGAACCGCATGGGTCACCGATAGTTGACGAACTGCAATGCCACGTCGAGGTCGGACTGCTTCAGCATCGCGATCACGGCCTGCAGGTCGTCGCGCTTCTTGGAGGTGACCCGGATCTCGTCGCCCTGGATCTGGGTCTTGACGCCCTTGGGGCCCTCGTCGCGGATGAGCTTGGTGATCTTCTTGGCGTTCTCGCTGTCGATGCCCTGCT
>NZ_JBYCKY010000126.1:0-1872 GCF_057473605.1 Mycobacterium sp. TH-M82
CTAGATCCTCAGAGCAGAGTGGACCAGTAACTCCAGAACCGCACCAGGCACAACAGGATCACCGCGGTGAACCACAGCGCCACGATCGACCAGCGCCAGGTGTGCAGCCCGCGCAGCACGGCGTTGCCGCGCTGCGGCTGCACCGCGATCGTCGTCACCACGACCAGCAGCGGGATGGTCATCGACCACACCACCATGCAGTACAGGCACAGCGCGCCGATGGTGAACACGCTCTGGTAGATCAGCCAGTGCACGAACACCGTGCCCAGCAGCGTGCCGACCGCCAGCCCGGCCCAGTACCAGCGGGGCAGCTGAACCCGGGCCACCGCGAGCACCCCGGTCACCAGCACGACGGTGAACGACACGATGCCGATCAGCGAGTTCGGGAAACCGAACACGGCGGCCTGCGGGGTGACCATCACCGAACCGCAGGACAGCACCGGGTTGAGGCTGCACGTCGGCACGTAGGCCGGGTTCTTGAGCAGCTCGACCTTCTCGATGGTCAGCGCCAGCGCCGACGAGAGGCCCACCACGCCGGCGATCAGGACCCACAGCGCGCTCAGCCTCCCGACGTGCACCCCACCGTGCTCGGGGCTGTCCGGCTCGGCCGGGGACACCTCCCCTGGCGCGCTCACGCTCATGGAGCGGGAGCGGGAGCGGGCGCCGGGGTCGTCGGATCCGGATTCGGCGGCGGCGCACCGGCGTCGAGCACGGGCAGGTCACCGACGATGCTCCTGATCTCGTCGATCAGCGCGTCGGGGGTCGTCGGCTTGTAGTCCTTGCCGTTGATGCGGATGGTCGGGGTGGCCTTGACCTCGGTCGCCTTGGCCATGCCCTTGACCATGTCGTCGTAGCGGCCCTTCTCGATGCAGTTCGGGACGTCGCCGACGACGCCGGCCTGGCGCGCCACCTCGGTCAGCCGGGCCTCGTCCGGGAACGGGCCGACGCCCTCGGGCGGCTGCTGGGCGTACAGCGCGGCGTGGAAGCGGCGGAACGCCTCGGTGTCGGCTTCGGCCACGCAGTAGGCGGCGTTCGCGGCGCGGGTCGAGTACCCCTGGCCGGCCCGGTCCAGGATCGAGACCATGTAGTAGTCGGCCGCCACGGCGCCGCTGTCGATCAGCCGGTTGATCGTCGGGCCGAAGGCCTTCTCGAAGTTGCCGCACGCCGGGCACAGGAAGTCCTCGTAGAGCGACAGCACGGCCTTGGGCTCGCCGTCGTCACCGGTGATGACGTCGCTGGACGCCACCCGGATCGGCTTGGCCTCACCCTCGCCGGGCTTGTCCTCCTTGGTCATGACGATGTAGAGCACCAGCGCGACGGCGAAGATCACGACGATCGCGGTCAACCCGATCTGTACGGCCAGATTGCGTTTCTTGTCGGCCGCCTTCAGGTCGTACTTCGGGGTCTTCTTCGGTTTCGAGGCCACGGGGACAAGCGTACCGGCGGCGTTTTCGCGGCCCGTCAGACGCCGCGCAGACGGGTGCGCAGCGCGCTGATCATGTCGGCGACCGCGGCCGCGCAACCGCCCCCGATCGGGAACATGTTGGCGAAGCCGTGGATCAGCGCACCGGCCTGCCGCAGGTCGACGGCCACCCCGGCGGCGCGCAGTGCCTCGGCGTAGGCCACGCCCTCGTCGCGCAGTGGGTCGAAGCCGCCGGTCAGCACCAGTGCAGGCGCGAGCCCGGACAGGTCGTCGGCCAGCAGCGGTGACACGACCGGATCGGTGATCTGCACCGACGCACCGGTGACGTACTTGTCGGCGAACCACTCGATGTCGGCCTTCGTCAGGAAGTAGCCGGAGGCGAACAGGGTCTGCGACCGGGTCTCGCCGCTGGGGTTGGTCCACGGGTAGATGAGCAGTTGCAGCGCCGG
>NZ_JBYCKY010000127.1:0-9182 GCF_057473605.1 Mycobacterium sp. TH-M82
AGTCCCGTCAGGGTCGCCAGACGGCGAGGCACTCATTTTGCCTTCCGGCCAGGTAGCTCAGTCGGTACGAGCGTCCGCCTGAAAAGCGGAAGGTCGGCGGTTCGATCCCGCCCCTGGCCACCAGTCTTGAACTGCACGGACGCGGTGACAGCACTCTATGGATATTTCGGTGTGTCCGGTTCCTGTCCGTTCGCCTGGTCTTTGGCGACGTCATTGAGCCGGTCGAGATTCGTAGCGACGTGGTCGAGTTCGTCTGAGTAGAGGTCGCTGTAGATGTTGGCGGTGACAGTCGGCGTCGAGTGCCCCATGGTCTTCTGGACGTAGCGGAGGTCGGCCCCGGATTTGCGGGCGAGGCTCGCGTAGGTGTGGCGCAGGTCGTGGATCGTCAACGGCGCCAAGCCGGTTTGCTTGAGGGCTTTGTTCCAGTGGGTGTGTCTGCGCCAGTTGTTTGATCTGAGAAAGCCGCCGTTTGGTGAAGTGATCGCTTGTTCTTTAGGTGAGCGGTTTTCGATTCGTGGCTCGAGCGCGTCGATGACGATTTGGGGGAGTGGGACGGTTCGGACGGCGGCGCGAGTTTTCGGTGGCCCGACGATAATTCGGCCCTCCACGTCCGGGGCGGCTTGGCGGACGTAGAGGCGGCGTGCTTTGAGGTCGATGTCGCCGACGCGCAGGCCGACGAGTTCGGACCAGCGCAGACCGGTAAAGGCCAGGATTGTGACGATGTCGCCTTGGCCGCCGCAGGCGGTTGCTAGGGCGGCGACTTCCGTAGCGGAGAGGTAGCGGTGACGTTCCCGCGCCGGCATCCGACCGGATGACACACCTTGGGCCGGGTTGATGTGAATTCGGCCGTCCTCGCGAGCCATGTCGAGAATCGAGCGCAGCAGCCGGAGCGTGGCGAGTCTGGCCCACGGGCCCACGGTGAGGCCGCCGATGAACTGCTGCACATCCTTCCGGCTGACCTCGTCGACCGGGACATGGCCGAAGCGCGGGCTGATACGCAGTTCCCAATGCTGCACGTAGCCGCTCCACGTCTTGGGGGAAACGGCCGGCTGCTTCGACGCGCTGTATTGCGTCCAGATAGCGGAGAGGCTGGCGCGGCCAAGTCTGGGGTCGAATCGTCGGGCGCCGATCGCCGACTCGCCGTCGCGATCCGCCTTGAACGCGCGCGCTTCCCGCATGGTGGCAAACGTCGATGATGTCTCGACCCATCCTGACGGGGAGTTTGGATCGCGCACCAGGTAGCGCACTTGGTAGCGCGCCTGGCCGGCTGAATTGGTCCGCTTTCGGATGCCGCGCGGTACTGATCCGGCCACTTAGCGGTGCACCTGCTTGAGCCACGCGCGGACTTCCGCTGCGTCCCAACGTCTTACGCGATCAGATAGCGTGTAGCAGGGCGGCCCCACATCTGCGCCGTGTTCCCGTAGCGCGCCCCATCGGCTCACGGTGGCAGTGGACACGCCAAGCAGCTCCGCCACCTGTTCCGCTGTCAGAAGCTCTGGAAAGGTCGCTATCTTGGTGGTGGCGTTGATGCCAAGAGTTGCCATGCCGCTGTCCTCAGTTCTCTGCGGGACCAGTAGATCTTTGGCTCTTGAACCCGTATTCTTGTGCAACAGAACGGATTAACGAATCTGGCCAGTAGTCGGCACGTACTCGCATCGTTGATCCGTCTTCTGCGATGACGTATCCGGTCCCAGGTTCACTCGGGTTGATGCGGTGCGCGGGTGCGGCATCAGCGAGGCCATCACCCAGAACCATCGCGACTTCGTCGCGTGAACGCAGCCGCAATGCAACGGTCTGGGTGAACAACCCGCGCATGGGCAGAATCTCCTTGCGGGGGTCCTGCATGAAGGCGGTGGCCACGAGGCCTACGGCCCTGCCCTTTGTCAGGATGCGTGAGAGCGAGGCTGCAACTTGCTTCTTGAGGGCGACGTCTGTCATGTAAGCGGTCAAGCCCGCCAATTCATCGATGAGCAGCACCACGAGCGGTTCGGCGGTGCTCGGTGTGTGCGAACGCGCTTGGCCGGCCATCCTGCGGCCACGGCAATCCAGCAGCTCCTCCAACTTGTTGAGCAGGCTCGCGGCCTCGACCTCGGTCGTCGCGATCTTGCTGAATAGGGCGGAGCCGACTGACACTTCGATCCCGTACTTGAGGTCGACGGCGAAAAGCCGCACGGTTCCTGACCTGATGGCCGGGCCTAAGCCGCCTGCAATGCCCCAAAAAATGGAGCCCTTGCCCGCTCCTGAGCACCCGACAGTGAGGGTGTGGAGGCCAGCGACGCGGAGAATCCAAGCCGAGCCGTTCTCCCGTCGGCCAATCTTAACGGCAGTTGCCTCGGTGCAGGCTGGCCGTCTAGCAGTCTTGATGGCCGACAGCTGTTGTCGCATAACAAATTCCATGCGAACCGTCCCGGGTGCTACCACCGTGGAACGGGCGGAATGTGCCCCGACAGCGTCGCGGATCGCGGGGACCGCGTTTTCGAGGTCATCGACTGTCTGGCCCGTTCGTGTGCGGACGGTCATGTGCAGGCAGTGATCGGAGATGCTCACCCCGAGAAGGCGAGGGTGGGTCCAGACTGTCTTCGTCGTGGTCTTGCCCTGCGAGTCCGTACGTGCGACGCGCTCGGAAGTCGACAGCCCGCAGGCCTTGGCAACTCGCGGCCAAGAGGTCAACGCCCATAGCAGCCATCGGATCCGCCGCGCAGGGGTTGCGACATAGCGCCCAAATGTGGCGGGCGAACGCAGTCTCCAAACGACGAGCGAAAGGGTGACCACGCCGGTCACCGCGGTGAGCCATGTGGCGCCGACCGTCAGTAGGTGCGTGAGGTCAAAGAGGTCCGTCCCGGCGTCGGGATCTGGAATCGAATACGGATCGCTAGGTACTACGGGGTCGTACGGACTCATGCTGACGCCCGGTCTGCCGCTGAGGACCCCGCCTTGCCAGTGTCCGCGGTCATGCTCGAGGCCCGAAACGACCACGCAATGCGGCCGGATTCGCTCGAACGGTCCACGTACGGCAACACGCACAACTCTTCGAAAATCACTGGTGTAAAAGGCATTCCGGCAGTGTTCTGTGGGCACACAGGCTGCTTGGGCGTTGCGAACTTGACGGTCAGGGTGCGTGCCCGCTTGCTCGCGGCCGGATCACCGTCGAGGACTTCCACCTGCCACAACGGCAGGCCTGATTCTCGATCAGTCGCCTGAACCTTGTTGTCTTTCGTTGACCGCTCGTAATCGATCACCGGCGTCACATCTGACACCACGAACGCTTTGTGTGGGAAAACCTGCTGGTGGGACAGCTTGAGCCACTTCGGCACAGACACTTTGTCGACCTTTCGTAGAACTGCTCTAGACAAGTTGAGGGTACATAGTCGTCTAGAGGAGTGCAACGGGCGACGCGTGATTCGTGTGAGACTTTGCGCTCAGCGGGCCGGGAACTCGTATTCGAGCAGGTAGGCGGAGGCCACCTTCACGGTGTCGCAGACCTCCACCGCCACGTCATCGGTGTCGTAAGCGGTTCGCAACACCGTAAGCACCGGAACTCCTGAGTCAAGCTCCAGCTGCCGCCGTTCTTCAGGAGTGGGCATCCGAGCGGCGACTTCTTCAGTGAAGCGAGCAAGCACATGACCGTGCTCTTCTAAGCGCGCGTAGATACCACCGGGTCCGGTATCCAGCTGCTCGATCCTCGTGCCTTCGGCAAATGCCGCCGGAATGTACGAGACGGCCGTCTCGACGGGTCGCCCATTCGCCAGGTAACGCCTCGATCTCACGACAATGTCATCGCCGTCTGAAACTCGAAGGCGCTCAGCCACAAACGAATTCGGCCTCTCTCGGCTCACAACGATGTTGTCCACCTGCGGCGCGAAATCGGATTTCTCCGCCTCGACGGTAAATGCAGCCTTGCCCTCGGCGCGGTGCTGTCGTGCGAATCGATCAGACGCTAGTCTGCGGATTCGAGGTTCCGGGCGGACGAACACCCCGCGGCCGTGTTGTGAGATGACCAATCCGTCGGAACGAAGCTCCTGCACCGCTTGTCTTACAGTCATGCGCGCTACACCGAAATGTTCGATCAGTTCCGCCTCGGACGGCAGTCGCTCCCCGGGTGCGAGCCGATTGGAACTGATCGCCTCTCGCAGTATGCCCGCGATTTGCCGATATGGCGGTTTGTCATCGCCTCGATCGATTTGTCCAAGTTGCAGCACCCGCGAGCCTTCCATTACATGTCTAGACGACTAGTCTAGGAAGCCAGTCAACCCGTGTCACCTCCGACGGCATCGAACAATGGAGACCGAACGATGGGAACCACTCCTAAACACTCAGTCAGTGTCGCCGGCATCGTCGTACGTGGCGATGATCGCATTCTCGTGATCCGGCGAGATGACAACGGCCACTGGGAAGCCCCCGGTGGCGTACTCGAACTGGACGAATCCTTCGAGGATGGTGTGCGGCGGGAAGTCCTCGAGGAAACTGGATTGAAGGTCACGGTGCAACGTCTTACCGGCGTCTACAAGAACCTCAAGCAGGGGATTGTCGCGTTGGTCTACCGCTGCAGTCCTGCCGCTGGCGACACGCACCCGACTGCCGAAGCCCGGGAAGTCCGTTGGATGGCGAAAGAAGAAGTTCAGTCTGAGATGAGCCCTGCTTTCGCCGTGCGCGTTCTGGACGCATTCGACGAATATCCGCACTCGCGTGCCCACGATGGAGCCAACGTTCTTTCAGAGTAGAGACTGTGACGGGGCCACATTGCGTTTAGCCGGCCAACCGTATGCCCCGAGTTCAAAGCGGTCTACTTTCAATCGAATCCAGCCAACGTGACTCTCAAAGCTTCTTTCAACTGAACGTGCAGCGGTGGCTTCGTTTCAGTGTCTGAGCTCAGCCAGCGCCGAAGTATGAATTGTGCGGTGGCCAAACCCGTGTGGACCAGCAGCGAGGGACGGATGTCGGATGCCGCATCGACGCCCATCCTTGTGGCGACGAGTTCGACGAGCTTGCGGTCATCGTTGTCGCTGATCAGTACCGATTCGCTCAGTAGGTGGGGGGCGGTCAGTATGGCTCGTTGCCAGTAGTGCGGGTTCGGATTGGTTTTGTCCCAGGCGGTTTCGGCAAACAACGCGATCAGCGCCTCGGCTGCCGATTGGTCCGACGGCTGAGCGCCGTAGGCACCAACGATTTCGGCGACCGCCTGCCGCAACGGCGCGACAAGAAGGTCGTCCTTCGTAGGCGCGTAACGGAAGTAAGTACTGATGGATATCCCGGCACTGGCAGCGATGTCCTCAGTGGTCACAGCAGCAAATCCACGTTCGGCAAAAAGTTGGTGCGCGGTGCCCTGGATCTGCGAGAGCAACTCGGCACGGCGTCGGTCCCTTAACGAGCCAGTATTTGCGGAGGGCATGACATCGCCTTCGTCAATCCGACATTCCCAGATGCTTCCTGAGTTATGGTACGAACAGTAGCGTAGCGAAACCAACAGTACTAGGGGGGTTCACTTGCTGGTCTCGCAGTGTTGGGGGCCCAGCAGGCGACGCGGGTTTCACGGGAAAAGACCGTCTCACAAAAATACGCGGCGGTCGAGGAAGTCGGTGACAGCGCTGGTGAAGGCGTCGTTGTCGTCGCCGGCAACCATATGACCTGTGCCCGTCACGTCAGTTGTTTCGGCGTGCGGGACGAGTTCGAGGAATTCGTTGACCGTTTCCTCGGAGACGACGTCTGAAAGCGCGCCCCGCACTAACAGCGTCGGGGCCGTGATTCGACGTGCTCCTTCGGCGAGAAACCCGCTGATCGCCTCGAACTCCTCGGTGTCGGTCATGAGTTCGCCTTGCAGGACATCGAAGTTGGAGCTGATGAAGGCTGGGTCCCAGCGCCAGACCCATCGACCGTCGCTACGTTGGCGCAGAACTTTGTGCAGACCGTCGAGATTTTCGGGTCGCGGTCGGCGCGGGTTGTATTCGGCGATGATGTCGGCGGCATCGGTGAGTGTGCCGAAGCCGTCGGGGTGGGCGGCCATGAACGACACGATGCGACGGGCCCCGTGGAACTCCATCCTCGGGGTGATGTCGACGAGAATAACGGCTGCCCACAGCCCGGCTGGGGCCAGCAGGTGGGTTGCCAGGATGGTTAGCCCACCCAGCGACGCGCCAACGAGGGCAGGGGGACTCTCGGTGCCGACGTGTTCTCGAACCGAGAGCAGATCGGCGACGAACTTTTCGACGTCGTATTGTCCGCTCGGGTCCCAGTCGCTGTCGCCGTGGCCGCGGGTGTCGTACGCGATGACGGTGTAGCCATGGGCGTGGAGGCGACGAGCTGTGGTGGCCCAGGCGTGGCGGTTTTGGCCGCCGCCATGGAGGAGCAACACCACGGGACCAGTCGTGGGGTGCCGGTAGCAATCCGCCACGAGAGTGATGCCGTCGCGCGTGTGGATGCGCTCCTGAGTAAGTGTCATGTAATCCGCGCCCCTTTGGGCGCAAGGTCCACGCCCGTCACGCTGCGTTGTCCCTCAGGTGACATGTCATCGTCAGCGTGCTCTGGCGCGCGGGGCCAAGGGCTTCCGTTGAGGCCACCAGCTGGCCTCACCGAGCAATGTGGCGATCGCGGGAACCGTGAGGGTGCGGACCACGAAGGTGTCCAGGAGTAGGCCGCAGCCGATGATGAGTCCGGCTTGGAGCATGATCGCGACGGACCCGACCATAAGGCCGAACATGCTGGCCGCGAAGATGAGCCCGGCCGAGGTGATGACTGAGCCGGTGTTCGCGACCGTGCGCAGCACGCCGACGCGAATGTTGTGAGCGGATTCCTCGCGTAGCCGCGAGATCAGCAGCATGTTGTAGTCGGCGCCCACCGCGACCAGGATGATGAACGCCAAAAGCGGAACGGGCCAAGCGATTTGCTTGCCCAGGCCGTATTGGAAGACCAGTGTGCCGATGCCCAGTGCGGCTGCGTAGTTGAGTACGACCGTACCGAGCAGGTAGAGCGGGGCCACCACGGCACGTAGCAGAACGACGAGGGTCAACCCGACGATGACGAGTGTGGCGATGGCCAGTAGGTGAAAGTCGGCCGACAGGAGGCGCTGGATATCGGAATTGACGGCGGGGAAGCCGGCCATCGATATCCGGGCGTGAGCCAGCGAGGTGTTGGGGCGTGCGGCATCGGCAACGTGCGTGATCTTCTGCGCGAGATCCATCGCTTCGCTGCTGTAGGGGTTGTAGCTAGATTCGATGGCGAAGCGCGCGGTCTTGCCGTCAGCGGATAGAAAGTGCTTTGCCACATCGGAGAACTGGCGATTCTCGAAGGCGTTAGCGGGAAGGTAGAAGCCGCTGGAGTTGTCCGAACCGGCGCTGGATCGCGCGGAATTCTGTAGCTGGGTGGCGATCTGACTCATGCCGGACAACATTTCGATGTTGCTGTCGGCGAGGGTGTGCACACCGGTGGCTAGGGCTTGTGCTCCCGACGCGAGCTGGCTGATGCCGTTTTGAAGGCGGCCGATGTTGCCGGCCATGTCGGCGGGATCGCCAAGCGCTCCGAAGGCCTTGTCCAGCGAAGTGACTGTGCGCTGCAGGTCTGCCACGGTGCCGCCTGCATTATTGGCATCGGGCTGGTACAAATCGCCGAGGTCGGCGAGCTGGCTGAAAAAGCCGCCATCGCGCAAAGTCACCAAGATCCGTACCTGGTCGCGGATCTGGGCACACTCGGGGGTGGTGGCACACCAGGGGGAGGTGTTGAGCGCACCGACCAGCGGGTCGATGGTGGCGATCGCTTGTTGGGCTTGTTGAGCTTCTTGGCGTAGCCCGGGCCCGGTTCGAATAGCTTGGTCGACGGTCGGTGTGGTAGCCGAAAGCTGCTGCAGCAGCTGGCGAAAGCGCTGAAATTGTGGCCCGCTGGACTGGGCTTGGGTAAGGATCCCGGTCAGCGGAGTCAGCGCCGTGCGCAGGGTGGTGTCAAGTTGCGCCAGGCCGCCCGCGAGTTGGTCGGCGCCACCGGTGAGTTTGGTGAGATCGGTCTTGTGGGCGTCTCCTTTGGCGACGGCATCGGCCATCTTGGTGCCGATCTGGCCGTTCTGCCAAGAAAGCTGTGCCTGGTCCAGTCGCGCCCCGGTAGGCCGGGTGACGCCGGAAACTTTGGTGACACCTGGCAATTGCGACACGCGAGACGCCATTTCGTCCAGGTCGGCCAGGCTTTTACCGGTGCGCATATCGGTCGGTGATTCGACGACCATGAACTGCGTGATAACGATATCTTTGCGAAAGTGCCTGTCCAGCAGATGATAACCCTCGTTGCTGGCGGTCGTTTCCGGCTGGCCTTGACGGTCGTCATAGCTCATGCGCATGGTCAGCGCCACAGCAGCTAGCCCTAACACGAGAGCCAGGCTGGCGGCCAGCAATGGGCCGGGCCGGCGGACTACGGCCACCGCGATCCAGTTCCAGTAGCGGCGTGTGCGGTCGGCTTTGGGCTCGCCGATGCCGCGTTTAGCGGCCAGCGCCAACACCGGTGGGAACAACGTCACGGTGGCCGCGACTCCGACGAAGACGGCTATCGCACACGCTGGGCCCAGCGCGCCAAAAACGCTCAGCTTTGCAAACACCATGGCCAAAAATGCAAACGCCACAGTCGCCGCGGAGGCCAGGATTACGCGCCCGATGGTGGCGGTCGCATTGATCACCGCGAGGTCGGGCGAGACCCCCTGGCGGCGTTGCTCGTGATACCGGCTGATCAAAAACACCGAATAATCGGTGCCGGCGCCCAACAGAATCGCCGTCATGAACGCGATGGTGAATTGCGACACCGGCATCCCCGCTTCGCCCAGCCCCGAGAGCACTCCGCGCCCTACCCCAAGACTGACGCCGATAACCACCAGTGGCAGCAACGCGGTAAACAATGACCTATAGATGACCAGCAAAATCAGCGCAATCAGCCCCGCGGTCACCACAGAAATGACAATCAAATCCTGCTCAGCCGAATCAATTTGATCGCTGAACGTCGCGGGAGGGCCGGTTACGCGAACCGTCGTGGACGTACCGTTAAACGACTGGGCGGCGATAGCGCGCACCACCTGGACGGATTCTGCCGCCTTCGGATCGCCGAGTGTGCCCGCCACCCCGACCGGCAGATACCATGCCTTGCCGTCCTGGCTCACCGCCTGACCGGCAGTAACCGGGTCGGCCAACAGATCCTGAACCAGTCGCACATGCTTG
>NZ_JBYCKY010000128.1:0-3376 GCF_057473605.1 Mycobacterium sp. TH-M82
ATGATCAGCTCCGGCACCCCGGTCAACAAGGTGATGCCCGCCGCGAACGCGCCGGGGTTGACGTTCTGGACGAACACCGAGAACACGTAGCCGCCCAAGATACCGATGATGACGACCAGGCCGTTCAGCAGCACCGCCACCAGGCCGGCGGCCAGCATGCGCGGCGTCACCAGTCGCTGCACCGGGTTGATGCCCAACACCTCCATCGCGTCGATCTCTTCGCGGATCGTCCGTGAGCCCAGGTCGGCGCACATCGCGGTCGCGCCCGCGCCGGCCACGATCAGCACGGTCACCAGCGGGCCGACCTGGGTGACCGCGCCGAACGCCGCACCTGCACCGGACAGGTCCGCCGCACCCAGTTCCCGCAGCAAGATGTTCAGGGTGAAGCTGACCAGGACGGTGAACGGTATGGCCACCAGCAGTGTGGGTGCCAGCGAGACGCGGGCGACGAACCAGGACTGCTCGAGGAACTCCCGCGTCTGGAAGGGGCGGCGGAAGACGAATCTGACGGCGTCGAACGACATCGCGAACAACCCGCCGACCGCCTGCATCGGCCCCGACAGATTACGCCCGAGCCTGATCCCCGGCGACCAGCGGTCCTGCGCCCTTTCTCCGATTGCCACAGACGCACGCCCCTTCGTGAAGCCCGACACAGACCCGCCGACAGCCCAGAAATGTAACACGGCTCCCTCGTGTCGATGCAATCTTTACAATCTTGGTTATCTTAAGGGTGCCGGTGGTCTTCGCGATGCGAAATGAGCCAGGTTCAGCCACCCGCGACGAGGTGGGCCACCGACCCCTCAGGGCCGGGCCACAACGAAGCCCTCGACAAGCTATATTCAGCCGATCTATATATTACGAAGGTGAACTTCGGACCGCGAGGGAGCCGGGCCGTTCTGATGCAGACCTGACACGCAGGAGTCTTCGGTGGCCTCTCTGGACGTCAACGGCGGCAAGGTCGTCTACGAAATCCTCGGTGAATCTGGCGATCTCATCGTCTTGACGCCCGGTGGCCGGTTCAGCAAGGACGTTCCCGGGCTGCGACCACTGGCCGCGGCCCTGGTCGACGGCGGTTACCGGGTGCTGCTCTGGGACCGGCCCAATTGCGGCGCTTCCGACGTCCAGTTCTACGGGCAGTCCGAATCACACATGCGCGCCGAGACGTTGCACGGCGTGCTGACCGCGCTCGATGAGGGACCGTGCGTCATGGCCGGCGGCTCCGGCGGGGCGAGGGACTCCATCCTCACGGCGATCCTCTACCCCGAGCTGGTCACCAGGTTGGCGGTGTGGAACATCGTCGGCGGGGTGTACGGCATGTTCGTCCTCGGGTCGTACTACGTGCTGCCCAGCATCACGGCGGTGCGCGACCGCGGTATGACGGGTTTGCTGTCGGTACCGGAGTGGCGACGGCGCATCGAGAAGAACCCGAACAACGAGCAACGGCTGCTCAACCTCGACCGCGACGAGTTCCTCAAGGTGATGCTGCGGTGGCTCAACGCCTTCGTCTCCAAACCGGGACAGACCATTCCCGGGGTCGACGACGAAATGTTTGACCGCATCGCGGTTCCCACGCTGATCATCCGCGGCGGCGAGAACGACTGGGACCATCCCAAACGAACCTCGCTGGAGGTGAGTTGCTTGATCAAGGGGTCCGAGTTGATCGACCCGCCGTGGCCCGACGACGCCTGGGAGCAGGCGGCGCGGCAGCGTGCCGCGGACACGGCGGGCCGGTTCAACATGTTCGACACCTGGGTGCTGGCCGCGCCCGCGATCCTGGGCTTTTTGGGTCGCTGAGGAGATCAAACCGGGGCGACCACGGCCATAGCGAGAGCCTCAGTTCGAGTAAGGGCACTCTCCCCCACCTGGTGCCGTCAATACCTACTTTTACGGCGGCCTCCTCCATGTCGGGGACAACGCCGGGGATCTCATCGACATCAACTCCGGGTCGGGAACGCCGCCTACCACATGTTCGGGTCCTGATCTCGATGTCGACGCTGGCGCACCTGTACTTCGGGTTCTCGGTGCTCGTCGAGTACGCGCTTGGGGCCGGGTGATGCGCGAACCGGTACAGCCAATGCACGACCGTCGGCGTTGACCTCGTGGCGAACCGCGGCCTGGAACTCGCCACCGCTCGCCATAGCCTGTCTGGTCACGCTCGGGATCAAGCTCATGCACCCAGACTGCTTGGAATACATCGTCGTCCACGAGATGATGCACTACTTCGAACGCAACGATGGAGAACGGTTCATCAGCCTGATGGACCAACATCTCCCAGACTGGCGGAGTCGACGAGAACAACTCAACCAGGCGCCCCTCGCTGAGGAGACCTGGTCATAACGGTGGTATCAGGCGATGCCGACGGCCACTGTGACGCGCATCGAATGCACCCGAAATCGGTGGCAGCGACTGCCCGACGTTCACCGGGTTACCGCGATTTCGGACATCTCGAACAGCGTTGTCGCGTCAATCCTTCGGATACGACCTGGGAACCCTTGGCTTACGCCGGGCTCCCTCCGCAGAGCGGACCCGTTCGGTTCCAGGGGGTCAGTTTTCACGTGCCGTTGACAACAGGTCGATTTCCCACCGCAGTACTGCCGCAGACGGCCCAGCGCGTCGCCGTCCGCGTCGACAGCACGACCGGGACGGTCCGCCGCCGAAATGTCCGACGCCGAAGATCGCTGTGCGACCAGGTGGACTCGCCGGTGGTTACGCCCTTGTTAACGACGGCCCAGCGTCCGCATCTCAGGTTGCCGCGGCGTTACTGGCCGACGGCGCATAGACTGACACCTCACGCCTTTTGTAACTTTCGTAACTATACTATGCAAGGTCGAGCTACGAAGGTGCGCTGAAAGGAAGTGAGACCCATGAGCACCGCCGCCACGGAGATCGTCAGTCCGGTTCCGGCCGATACCGACGACCTTGCCAATGTCCTCAGCTTCATCGAGGCGCACGAGACCCGTCACAGGACCTCTCCGGAGCCTGCTTTCTTCCTGTCCGGCGCGGGCGAACACGACCGTGTCGAACTGACCGAGCAGCTTCACGAGATCCTCAAGCGTGTCGTCCATGCCCTCAGCCGCGGCCAGTCGATCAGTATCCTGACTCGCGACCAGGAAATCTCCACCCAGCAGGCCGCCGAGCTCCTCGGTCTGAGCCGCCCCACGGTGGTTCGCCTCATCGAGGACGGCGAGTTGCACGCGCATGTGCCCGGCGCGGTCCGGCGCAAGCTCCGACTTGCCGATGTCCTCGCCTACCGCGAGGAGCTTGGCGCCCGGCGCAACCGGTTCATCACCGAGAGCTCAGCGGAGTTCGCGGATGCCGACGCCGACGAGGTCGCCGCCTTGCTCGCCAAGGCGAAACGCAAGCGTTGACCTGCCGA
>NZ_JBYCKY010000129.1:0-12782 GCF_057473605.1 Mycobacterium sp. TH-M82
CCAGGTCGACCACGCACGGAACTCCGGTGAAGTCCTGCATCAGCACCCGCGCGGGGGTGTAGGCGATCTCCCGGCCGTGCTCGGCGGCCGGGTCCCAGGCCGCCAGCGCCTCGACTTGCTCGGCGGTCACCAGGTGTCCGTCCTCGTTGCGCAGCAGGTTTTCCAGCAGCACCTTCAGGCTGTAGGGCAGCCGCGCCGACCCGTCGATGCGGTCCAACCTCCGGATGTGGTAGCTGATGTCGTCGACGGCGAACTGGTCTCGGGTTCCGAAACTGTCAAGTTTGCTGTCGCTAGCCATCGTGGACCCTCTCACAGGTTGGATTCAGTTGGACAGTGCCGACCCCAACCCTAGTCGGACGAACGGGCTCACACTGAGGCACGTGCGCCCGCCCGGGCCGCGCCATCCAAGCCACGTGTCAGGTCCTGCCAGGCTTGCCTCGTCGCGGTCAGTGCTGAGCGGCAGCCCTTTCGAATACCGACCGCTCGTCCGGACAGTAGCTGTTGATCGCGGCCCCGAGGAACTGCCAGGCCTGTACCTGGGTCGTGCCCCTTGGCAGGTTGGGCGTGATGAATCGGACCGAGGCGGCAGCGTCGGCGTCTCGGCCGGCGCGCAGGCGTTCGCAGACGATCTTGCCCATCCACGCGTTGTAGTCCCGGGCACCGTAGATGCCATAGCTCTGCAATTCGTGTGCAAAATCGGCGTCGACATCGGGGCCGGCCTGCGCCGGGGCCGCCAGTGCTGCCGGGGCCACCAAGGTCGCAGCCAAGGCAGCAAACGCCACGGCGAGCGTCATCGGCTTCATGGGCCGCAGTCTACCGAGCTCTGGGATGAGGTTCGCGAGGTGGCTCAAGGGGCTACGTGGATGCGACAAGGTAGTCGTGACAATGCACCGTGCTCACCCGCGTTAACCCGCGGTGACGTCGGCGCGCATTCCGCCTCCCCCCGAAGCGATTGCCGACGCGTTGCGGCCGAGCGCGCTGAGCGGGTGACGGTGGTCGACCAGACCGTACATGTCGATGTGGGTGTCATAACCGAGCAGGCGAAGGAAGTCGTCGGAGAAGGTCGCGGCGAGTTCCTTGGGGATTGCGAGATACTGGTTTTCCTGCTGGCGCAGCCACGAGCAGTTGTAGTTCACGTTCAATCCGAGGCGCGGTTGTTGCGCGTGGTTGGCGCCGCCGCCGTGAAACAGGCCCCCGTTCCACACCAGGACCGACCCGGGCTCCATCTCCGCGACCACCGTCGGAGGGTCGTCGAGGACTTCGGTCGCTTCTTGACTGCCCGGCACCAGCCGGGTAGCGCCGTTGTCGGTCGTGAATTCGGTGATGGCCCACATGGTGTTGACGATCACCGGGGGATGCGGGCGAGCGATGGGAAACACCACGTCGTCCTGATGGAGGAACTGAGATGTCTCACCCGGATGGATCTCGATCGCGTTGACGATCGAGACTTGAGGCTGGCCGAGCGTGCCCCGGAGGAGCTCCAGGACCGCCGGGTGCGCGACAAGAGCGTCGACAGCACGGGTCTTGGCGAGCATGTTGTGAACACGCTTCGTCCGGTCGCCAAAAAATTCGCCCTTGGCCCAGGCTTGCTGTTCCATCAGCCAGCGAAGCGCGGTGCGCACCTCGTGGAGAACCGAATTCGGAAGGACATCGCGAAGGATGACGTAGCCGTCGGTCCGGAGTTGGTCGAGCGCTTGACTGTTCGGCATGACTCAGTAGGGGAAGAACACATCCGTGGGATTCAGGAACGAGTGGAAGTCGGTCATGATGGGGATGTTGCCGAAGGGCGTCACCAAGGTGTCGGAGAGGGTGTCCGTGCCGCCGGGCGTCGTCGGCGCGATGTCGGAGTAGTAGTTCTCGACGCCGTTGCCGAGCTTGATGACGTCGTACACCGACCCGACCGGCGGTGCGCTGGTGCCCGGCTCGGAGTTGGTGACGAGGATTTCGGCGTCGGAAAAGCCCGACGTCTTGGTGATGACGTTGCTGTTGGCTTCGAACACCCCGGCTGACAGCGTGTCGCTGGCGACGGTGTCGAAGGACTCGCTCACGTGAACGCTGTTGAAAGACGGCAGGAATCCGACCACCCCGGTCAGCCCGGACACCGTGATGACCGTTGTCGGCTCCGACGAATCGTGGGAGAACCCGAAGAAAGCGAACGGCTCGGTGGGATCGAAGCCGCTCGGATCGCCAGCGGAGGACCCTGCGGACGGGTCGACGGGGTAGGCCGGCAGATTCGACGCGGTATAGCGGAAGAACGAATCCGATGGGTCGAAGTACGTGTGGATGTCGGTCATGATGGGGATGTTCCCGAAGGGCGTCACCACGATGTCGGTGAGCGTGTCCGGACCGCCGGGCGTCGTCGGCGCGATGTCGGAGTAGACGTTCTCGAAGCCGAAGCCTGAGTGGTTGATCTCGTACACCGATCCGACCGGCGGAGCGCTGGTGCCCGGATCGGAGCTGGTGACCAGGATTTCGGAGAAGCCGGGGCCCGACCCATAGGTCAGGACATTGTTGTCAGCCTGAAACGATCCGGCCGCGAGCCCGTCAGTGGCGGCGGTGTCGAAGGATACCGTCTGGTGGATGCTCTGATAGAAAGGCGGGATCGCCGCTATTCCGTAGACCGTGTTCGGTTCGGCGGTATCGGGGGAGAAGCCGAAGAACTTCCCGAAGATCGGGTCGAAAAAGGCGGAGGCGGCGGTGGTGGCATCGGTGGCGTTGCCGGCCTCCGAGCCCGTGCCATGGTTCACCGGATCGGCGGGGTCGAAGAGGTAGAACGAGTTCGCTGGATTCAGGTACGCGTGTAAGTGAGTCGTGAGGGGGATGTTGCCGAAGGGTGTCACCAGGGTGTCGGAGAGGCTGTCCGCGCCGCCGGGCGTCGTCGGTGCGATGTCGGTGTAGACATTCTCGAAGCCGAGTCCGATGTTGATGACGTCATAGATCGATCCGACCGGCGGTGCGCTGGTGCCCGGGTCGGTGGTGGTGACGAGCATTTCGAGGCTGGCTGGGCCGAACGTGGTGGTGATGACTTCGTCGTTGGCCTGGAATGTCCCGGCCGCCAGCGTGTCGGTGGCGGCGCTGTCGAAGGATTGGGACTGGTGGATGCTCTGGAAAATGGGCGGTTCCCCCGATACCCAGGTGACCGTTGTCGGTGCCGACGCGTCGGGGGAGAAGCCGAAGAGTTCCCGTACGAGTGGGTCGAAAACGGCGGGATCGGACGCGTCGTTGGCGAACGCAGCCGCGATCAGGCCGACCGGGAGGAATGCGACGGCCAACAGGGTGCCGGCGGCGGCGCCGGGCGCCAACGCGATACGGGAAGGACTCACTGCCAGGCCCCCGATCTCAGGTGCGACGAGGCTTACTAGGAATAAGAAGCATACTCCGACGGCGCTTTTGGAGCGCCGGATACGGCAAAACTTACATCATATGATAGGACCGGAGTCTGTGCCAGAACCGATAGCAGGGTCCGATTTCGCGATGATGGCTAAACCCGCGCACCGTCCATGACCAACAACGGTTCACAGGTCGCCTTGCCGAGGTGCCACCCTTTCACCGGCATAGACGTCTGGACGCTCGTGGCGAACAGGGCAGCGAGCGAGCCGGACTCGGTTTTTTGATCGGGCAACCGTTCGACCGTGAAGCGGTGCGGTGGACGTTCTCGCAGTTCCACACGCAGGCCGAACAGATCGCGGCAGGGCTACGAGACCGCGGTGTTTCCGTGGGCCAGCGGGTGATCATTCACCTGGAGAACTGCCCGGAATTTCTTTTGACGTGGTTTGCCTGTGCCGCCATCCATGCCGTCGCGGTAACGACTAACGTCCGGTCCGCTGCCGATGAGTTCGCCTTTTTCGCTGCGGATTCGGAAGCCGTGGGTGCCGTAACTCAGCCACGGTATCGAGCGCTGGTCGAAGAAGCGCTCGGCACGGCGTTCGTCGCCGTCGTCGATTCCGATCCGCACATCGGCCCCGCCGATATGCCGGACGCGCCATCGGCGGGGCATCGTCGTGCGGGCCTGTGGTTCGATGATCTTCGAGGCGATCCGCAATCGCTGGTGTTGCCGCCTGCGGATCCAGCGGCTCCGCTGAGCATCCAATACACGTCGGGGACCACGTCGCGGCCGAAGGGTGTGCTGTGGACCCACGCCAATGGCTTGTGGGCGGGTCGTGTGAATGCGGCGCACGAGAATCTGCGTCGGGATGACTGCCACCTGGCTTACATGCCACTGTTCCACACCAACGCGATGGCCTACTCGGTGCTGGCGAGCCTGTGGGTCGGAGCACGGACGGTGCTGCTCCCGAAATGGTCGTCAAGCCGTTTCTGGGACATTTCGTTACACCACGGCTGCACCTGGCTGTCATTGATACCGCTGTCAGCGCGGGCGGTGATGGCCACCGACCCGCCGGCCGGGCACCGCTACCGCTGCTTCGGTGGACCCGACACCCCGCTGCGGCATCGAGATGACGGCATCGATGACATCCCGTGGTGGGGGATGACGGAGACCATCAGCCACGGTTTCCTCGGTGACGGCCAACCCAGCGGCTTCGAGGGCATCATCGGACGAGTCGCTCCCGAGTACGAGGTCAAGGTCGTTGATGGCGACGGTCGACCGATCGGTCCAGGCGCGGTCGGTGAGATCCTCATCCGGGGGGTGCGCGGGGTGTCGATGTTCGCCGGGTACTGGAACAATCCGTCCGCAGATGCAGAAGCGTTCGACGCCGACGGGTGGTTCAGCACGGGCGATCTGGTGCGCCGTAACGAGGATGGCACCTTCACGTTCGTCGATCGCCTCAAAGACATGTTGAAGATCGGTGGTGAGAACGTCGCCGCTTCGGAGATCGAGCGGGTGGTGCTGACTGTTCCCGGTGTCCACGAGGCAGCGGTGGTGGGCCGGCCCGACGAAAAGCTCGACGAGGTTCCGGTGGCGTTCGTTATCGCCGACGGGAGCGACGAGCGGATCGCGACACGGGTGCTGGCGCGCTGCACAGCAGACCTGGCCGACTTCAAGATCCCACGCGCCGTACATCTGGTGCGCGCGCTGCCCCGGTCCACGATCAACAACATCAACAAGAAGAAGCTCAAGGAGCTACTCGGCAGTGGCCGTCCGTTCACCCAAGCCGAGGCCGAGTGGCTGGCCGAACAGGCCGTGGATCCGTCCGGAGATGCGGCGCCGCCTTCATGAGCGGCGAGCCCCGCTAGCTCTCCCGCCCGCAGGCAGCCCGCCGCTGGGCGGTTTTCGACGCCCGCGTCGGCGGTCGGTGACCATCTGGTAGTAGCGCACTATCGTGGACACCGTGCGCAGGAACATCACCGAACTGCGCGGGTTCGAGCCGCCGGGCAGCGCCGCGACGGTGGCCGCCCTCAAGGAGTGGAGCGCGGTCGTGCACGCGCTGCTGGACGGCCGCCAGACCGTGCTGCTGCGCAAGGGCGGAATTCACGAGAAGCGCTTCGATGTCGCTGCCGACGAATTCGTGCTGTTCCCGACGGTCGCGCACAGCCACGCGCCGCGGGTCCGCCCCGTTCATCGCAACCTGCTACCTACCGCAGCCGCCGATTGCACCGACGACCGGGTGATCATCCGATCAGCAGCGAATATTATTGCGGCAGTTGAGGTTAACCGCCCGGAACGACTGGAGGACATCGAGGATCTGCACATTTGGACCGCCGCCTCGGTACGCGAAGACCGATTGGACTTCCGGCCCAAACATCGCCTGACCGTCCTGGTCGTGCAGGCCATCCCGCTAGTGGCGCCGGTGTCGCTGGACCGCGCCCCGGAGTACGCCGGCTGCACCAGCTGGGTCCAGGTACCGGTGCGGGCTGCACTGGGCTCGCCGATACACGACGACGCCACGCTGGGCCAGATCGCCGGCCGGGTCCGCGATACCGTCGGCTAAGAGGACCGGCCGACCACAACGGCGCTATCCGGCTGTACCGGCATGGTAGCAGTGTGGCGTAAAGTCGCCGGGGTGCTTGGCTATTGGCTCGGAGTGAAGGTGCTCAGGTCGTAGATGCCGAGACTTTTCTCGATATCGGCGACTTTGTCGACCACCCCTTGAAAGCCAGCCTGGCCGAGCCGCCGGTGTTCGTCGTCTTCGAAGATCTCGGCGAGGTCGCGAAACTCCTGGGCGGGCACCACGTCGCGCAGCGCCGGGAAAACGACGGTGTCTTCGCGTGCCTCATGCGGCTCATACATCCGGATGAACGCCGACATGTGTTGCACCAGGGCTTCTCGCGCAGGCCGATCGTGTTCAGCTGCTCCGGCGGTGGCGGCGAGAATCCCGTCGGTGAGCACGCGGCCGCGCTGGTGCTGAGTGCGCAATACGGTGGCGGTGTCGGTGAGTTTGCCTACCTGTTCCAGCTTCGGGAAGACGTAGTGTTCTTCCAGGTGTTCGTGGTAGTCCTCGATGAAGCTTCGAATAATCTCCGCGGCCGCGTTGAGCTCTTGGCCGGGAGCTTGATCGCCGGCCTGCAGGCGATGGATTCCTTCCTGATAGATCAGCAGTACGCGCTTGAGAACTCCGTGCTCGCGCATCAAGTCCTCGGGTGGGGTGACCGGCACTTCATCGTCCGATGGTGGCCCGGGCCCGCCTGAGCTTGGCGTGGGCTGCGGCCTTCCACATGCCGAGACGCCGATCACACTGGCTGCCGATATCGCGATCCCGAGAAGGTGACGCCGGTTCACGGCCAAGGGTGGGTGTTCGGTCACGGTCACGCCTTTCGTCGCTGTGCCCAGTGGCATATGGTATCGTGTCCCGATATCGATAGTCGATATGGGTGTTGTGGCCGGTAGGCATTCCGGCAACATGGTGGCGCCAGAGGAAGCAGAGGAAGCCGGCCGCCACAGGGCTATCCACGGGACGCGATGGAGGTGGGTCGTGAGCCAATTCCTGCGCGGTGCGGTGCGGCTGCATATCTTGCACCACGCGGAGATGACCCCGGTCCACGGTGCGTGGATGGCCGAGGAGCTGGCCCGGCACGGCTACAAGATCTCTCCGGGAACGCTGTATCCGATGCTGCACCGAATGCAGGAAGAGGGCCTGGTGATCTCGCGTCAACACGTGGTGGGCGGGCGGGCTCGCCGGGTCTATGAGGTCACCGACCTGGGGCGGGCGGCGCTAGTCGAAGAGCGGGCGGCCCTCGCCGAGCTGGCCTCTGAGATCCTCGGGCACCAGGAGGGGCAATAGCCAGCGGGCAGCCGGCGCTGGCGCGCCGACTCGGCCCCGCCGACGCAGTTGTGATCGGCCTGGGGTCGATGATCGGCGCCGGGATTTTCGCCGCGCTGGGCCCGGCCGCTGATGCCGCAGGATCGGGACTGCTGATCGGGTTGGCGGTGGCGGCGGTGGTGGCCTACTGCAACGCGACGTCGTCGGCGCGGCTGGCCGCCGTATATCCGTCCTCCGGTGGCACCTACGTGTATGGGCGGATGCAGCTGGGTGATTTTTGGGGGTACTTAGCGGGGTGGGGATTCGTGGTGGGCAAGACCGCCTCGTGCGCGGCAATGGCGCTGACGGTCGGGGCGTACGTGTGGCCGACGCACTCCCATGCGGTCGCCGTGGCGGCGGTGGTCACGTTGACCGCGGTGAACTGTGCGGGGGTGCAGAAGTCGGCGTGGCTGACGCGGGCGATCGTCGCCGTCGTGCTGGCGGTGCTGGCCGCCGTGGTCGTCGCCGCGTTGAGCTCCGGGTCAGCCACGGCGGCCTGGCTCGATGTGGCGGACGCCTCGGTGGGCGGCGTCCTGCGGGCGGCCGGGCTGTTGTTCTTCGCCTTCGCCGGGTACGCGCGCATCGCCACCCTCGGTGAGGAAGTCCGTGACCCCGCCCGCATCATCCCCCGCGCCATCCCGCTCGCCCTGACCATCACCCTGGCCGTTTACGCCATCGTCGCAGTGGCGGCGCTGGCCGTTCTGGGACCCCAACGGCTCGCCGCGGCGGTGGCCCCACTATCGGAGGCCACGCGGGCCGCGGGGGCGGGCTGGCTGGTGCCCGTGGTGCGGGTCGGCGCGGCGGTCGCCGCGCTAGGTTCGCTGCTGGCATTGCTTCTCGGCGTGTCGCGCACCACGCTGGCCATGGCGCGCGACCGCCACTTGCCGCACGTGTTGGCTGCGGTGCATCCCCGATTCCAGGTGCCGCACCGCGCTGAACTTCTGATCGGCCTGGTGGTAACGGTCTTGGCGGCAAGCGCCGACGTACGTAGCGCGATCGGATTTTCCTCCTTCGCGGTGTTGCTCTATTACGCGATCGCCAACGCATCCGCATTCACACTGCATTTCGACCAACATCGCCCGGCTCGCCCGATCCCCGTGGTCGGGTTCATTGGATGCGGGACGTTGGCGTTCGCGCTGCCGGTGTCCTCGGTGATCTCCGGCGCCGCGGTGATCGGCGCAGGCATCACCATCTACGCACTGCGCCACGCGTGCGGCGCAATCCGACGACGGCGTTTCGAATCCGCACGCCTGCAACGCAGTTAGAACACGGCATTTGATGGTGGGAGAATCCTATGGCCCAAGGCATTTCCTGGCTCACTCGATTGGCCGCGACCCGCGCACCGGCTGCGGTGTTGCTCATCCGGCTATATGTGGGCCTGGTGTTCGCTTGCGAAGGAGCCTTGAAATTTCTGCGGCCCGAAGCGCTGGGCACCTGCCGCTTCGAAAAGGCCGGCATTCCCACACCCGGCTTCTTCGCACCCTTCGACGGAGCCGCCGAAATCACCTGCGGTGTACTGATTCTCGCCGGATTCCTTACCCGGTTGGCCGTCATACCAATGATCATCGACATGTTCGGCGCACTACTGATCACCAAGATGCCTATACTCTGGGGCCAAGCCCCACTGTTTCACACCGAACGCGGCTGGTGGGACTTCATCCGCGAATCCCGTCTCGACCTGGCCCAACTATGCGGCAGTGTGTTTCTCATCATTGTCGGCGCTGGTGCCGCCTCTCTTGACGCCCGTGCATTCCCGGCCTCGGCCGCATCCGCTGACGCCTTCCATCCGCACCGCTGATCCGCAACAAACCCCAGTGGCCCAACATGTTCGGGTGACTGGTGCAGCTTATGTGGTGGTGTCGGTCGGCAGAAGCTCGGCGAACAGGCCTTGGACGCGGACAGCGATGTCATCGCGGATACCGCGGACGACCTCAAGGGGTTGGCCGGCGGGGTCGGGCAGATGCCAGTCGCGGTAGGTGATTCCCGGGAAGCAGGGGCAGGTGTCTCCGCAGCCCATGGTGATCACGACGTCGCTGGTTTGCACCGCGTCAGCGGTGAGCATCGTGGGAATATCGGCGGTGATGTCGATGCCCAGTTCGGCCATCGCAGCGACGGCGGTCGGGTTGATCTCATCGGCGGGTTCGGTACCGGCGGAACGGATGTCGATGCGGTCACCGGCTAGGTGGGCCAGCAGTGCGGCCGCCATCTGGGAGCGCCCGGCGTTATGAACGCAGACGAACAAGACGCTGGGTTTGCCGGCCATCAGCGGGCACTGGGTGGTTGCGACTCGGATCCGAAGCGGCGGGTGCGCAGCGCCAAGGACACATAGACCAGCCCGACCAGCACGGGTACCTCGATAAGTGGTCCGACGACCCCGGCCAGGGCCTGCCCGGAGGTCACGCCGTAGGTGGCGATCGCCACGGCGATCGCGAGTTCGAAGTTGTTGCCGGCGGCGGTGAACGCCAACGTGGTGGTGCGTGGGTAGCCCACTTTCAGAACGGCGCCGAGTAGGTAGCCGCTGGCCCACATGATGGCGAAGTAGGCCAGCAGCGGCACCGCAATGCGGGCGACATCGAAAGGCCGGGAGGTGATCTGATCACCTTGAAGGGCGAACAAGATGACGATGGTGAACAGCAGCCCATACAGTGCCCACGGGCCGATGCGGGGCAGGAACTGCGACTCATACCAGTGGCGGCCTTTGGCCCGTTCACCCAGGCGGCGAGACAGGTATCCGGCCAGCAGCGGGATGCCAAGGAAGATCAGCACGGATCTGGCGATCTGCCATGGGGAGACTTCGATGCCGGTTTGGGGCAGGTGAAGCCAGCCGGGCAGCACCGACAGGTAGAACCAGCCCAGCGCGGCGAACATGACGACCTGAAAGATCGAGTTCAACGCGACAAGCACGGCGGCGGCTTCGCGGTCCCCGCAGGCCAGGTCGTTCCAGATGATGACCATGGCGATGCAGCGGGCCAGCCCGACGATGATCAGGCCGGTGCGGTAGGCGGGCAGATCGGGCAACAACAACCAGGCCAGGGCGAACATCACCGCCGGCCCGACCAGCCAGTTCAACACCAGCGACGACACCAGGAGTTTGCGGTCGGCGGTGACCTCGCCGAGCTGGTCATAGCGGACTTTGGCCAGCACCGGATACATCATCACCAGCAACCCGGCCGCGATCGGCAGCGAAACTCCGTCGATCTCAACGGCACTCAGGCCCGCACCCAGGCCGGGCACCAGCCGCCCCAGCAGCAGGCCGGCGGCCATCGCCACCCCGATCCACACCGGCAAGAACCGGTCCAGGGTGGATAGCTTGGTGGCCACTGCGGGTGCGGCAGTCGATACTGCGGTGTCACTCATGAGGTTTCTCTCCCGGTACGCGAGCGGCTGGCCGCTTCACTGGCGACTGTCGACACGACGTGGTTTCCCGCTGGTGGCACGGTGGTGGCGCGAGGGTGTTCGCTGGCTGCCTCATTCAGAGGATGTGGTGGGTTTGGTGGCGCGGATGATCGCGCCGTGCATTCCTTCGGCGACTTCGTGGGTGAATGTGACCGTGGCATCGGTGAATCCGGCCGCCGCCAGCCCTTCCAGGTACTCCTGGCGGGACAACGCTCCGGCGATGCAGCCGACGTAGGAGCCGCGTTCGGCACGCTCGACCGCGCTGAGGTGGTCTTCGGCGACGACGTCGGAGATCCCGATCCGCCCACCGGGGACCAGCACCCGGAACATCTCGGCGAGCACGGCCGGCTTGTCGGCCGACAGGTTGATCACGCAGTTGGAGATCACCACGTCGACCGCGGCGTCGGGCAGCGGAATGTCCTCGATCGTGCCCTTGCGGAACTCGACGTTGGTGACCGCGGCTTTGGCTTTGTTCTCCTCGGCCAGCGCCAGCATTTCGTCTGTCATGTCCACGCCGTAAGCGAACCCCTGCGGGCCGACACGGCGCGCCGATAACAGCACGTCGATGCCGCCGCCGGAACCCAGGTCGAGCACGCGTTCACCCGGGTGCAGGTCGGCGACCGCAGTCGGGTTACCACAGCCCAGGCTTGCCGCCAGCGCTTCGGCGGGAATCTCGGCGTGCTCACCGGCACCGTAGAGACCGGCGCCGAAGATGGTGCCAATAACGGCCGAATCGCTGGACCCGCAGCAGCTCGCCGCGGTCAGTACATCGCCATTGGTGTCACCGCTACGCACCGCTTCGGCGGCAGCGCCGTAGCTTGCCCTAACCTGATCGCGCAGCTCATTGTGTTCAGCGGTCATTCAACCCACTCCTTCCATCGATAGATATCTATGTGTGCAGTCTGCATGACTCATCGACAGCTGTCAATGCATATGTGCCATACTACGGTCATGCCCGCCGCGACCGCGTCTTCAACCCAACGCGATGACTCCCTTGCGGTGGTCGACTTTGCGGCGTGCTGCAGCCCCATCACTGACGGCGTGCTGGATGCGGCCGCCGCCGAGCGGCTGGCCGGCGTGCTCAAGGCGTTGGCCGAGCCGACCCGGCTGCGGCTGGTGTCGCTGATCGCGGGCCATGAGGGCGCCGAGGCGTGCGTGTGCCACCTGACCGCGCCGGTCGGGCTGTCCCAGCCCACGGTGTCGCACCACCTGAAGATCCTGGTCGAGGCCGGCCTGCTGGAACGAACACAGCGCGGCAAATGGGCCTACTACCGGTTGGTGCCGGCCACCCTGGATGCCCTGGCCGGGGTGTTCGCCCGTGCTGGTCGTCGCTGACACACAGTGTCGGCTGAATGAGGGCGGTTAGCTGGCGTGCTGCAGGCTGGTCACGATGGCGGCGTGCGGCGCTGAGCTGCTGATCGTAGCTCGGCTGTTCGATGGGACGGGTTTGGTCGCGGTGGTGGGGACGGCCTACCGCTTACGTCCGAAAAGGGGATCGCTGATCGGACGTGGAGTCTACATCGCGTCTACAAAAGGGTCATGGCTGCTGCGAACACCACAACCATCCGGGTTCGCCGACCGGACGCTGAACGCCTCCAATCACTCGCTCGGGACCACCAGACCACTGTGATCGAGGTGCTGCACTCCGCCATTGATGCCTTGGTACGCCAAGATTTCCTGCGGGGACTGAACCAGGATTACCAACAGTTGCGCGATGATCCGCAAGCGTGGCAGCAGTACCTGGCCGAGCGCCAGGAATGGGATGCCCTGGCTTGATCTGGCGCGGGGAGGTCTACAACGTCGACCTCGGCCAGCCGATCGGGCACGAGCCGGGTTTCGTCCGGCCCGCCGTTGTGGTCTCGGTCGACATCCTCGACAACGGAGCCAGCGGGCTCGTGGTTGTTGTACCCGTCACCTTCGCGGCCTACGGGCTGCGAAGCCACGTCGAGGTCGAGCCCGGAAGCAGCGGGTTGGACCACACGTCGTATGCACGCTGCGACCAGCTCCGGGTCATCTCCGGCATGCTGGCCGACATCACCTCGGCGACGTACTGGAGATCCTCGACGTCGAATACGCGGTTCGTGGGCGTGCTCGTCGCTTACCCGGCCGAACGGCAACCGGTGATCGAGACTTCACCACCAGACGCCACTCGCATGAGTTGCCTACCGATAAGGGACATTATGTCAAGTA
>NZ_JBYCKY010000130.1:0-4242 GCF_057473605.1 Mycobacterium sp. TH-M82
GGTCCTCAAGATCATCGTGAACCGCAATCCCGGCTTGACCGAAGACCACGCAGCCAAGTTCCTCGCGATGGCGGAGCGGTCGTACTGTCCGCAGCAACTGGCACCCAGCGCACCGGAAACGGCTGCGGCCCCACCGGGATAGGGCGGGATAGGGCGGGATAGGGCGGGATAGGGCCGGTCAGGACTGGCTGGGCTGGTCAGGGCCGCCACCACGGCCGCAGCGGCAGCCCGCAATCGCCGCCATGGTCGTCGAGCTTGGCCGCCAGTACATGGTGCAGCTGAATTGCGTTCTGTTCGAACCCCACCCGCGAACCCGCCATGTACAGGCCCCACACCTTCGCGGTGGCCTGGCTCACCTCGGCGACGGCCTCGTCCCAGTGCTCGACGAGGTTGTGACACCAGTCGCGCAGCGTCAACGCGTAGTGGTGGCGCAGGTTCTCCTCGTGCAGCACCTCCAGCCCGACGTTTTGGACCTCGGTGATGATGCGCCCGGACCCGGTCAGCTCGCCGTCCGGGAACACGTAGCGGTCGATGAATCCGCCAGCGGTGAAAGTCGACGAGTTGTCACGGCGGGTGATGCAGTGGTTGAGCAGCAGACCGCCGGTGCGAAGCCTGGATTTGAGGAAGCCGAAGTAGGCCGGATAGTTCGCCACGCCGATGTGCTCGGTCAGCCCGATCGAGGAGACGGCGTCGAAGCCGGCCTCGCGGACGTCGCGGTAGTCGCAGTGGCGCACCTCGGCTAACTCGGTGAGCCCCTCCGCCTCGATCGCCAGCTGCGCCCACTTGGCCTGCTCAGCCGAGAGGGTGGCCCCGATGGCGCGCACGCCGCGACGGGCGGCGTAGCGGACCATGCCGCCCCAGCCGCAGCCGACGTCGAGCAGTCGGTCCCCGGGTTGCAGTCGCAGCTTGTCGAAGATCAGCCGGTGCTTGTTCTCCTGCGCTGCCTCCAGAGTGGCGTCTGCGTTCGGGTAGACCGCGCAGGTGTAGGTCATCGACTCACCGAGCACCCACTCGTAGAAGGCGTTCGACACGTCGTAGTGGTGGCGGATGGCCTCGGCGTCACGAGATTTGCTGTGTCGGAAGCCTTCCGCGACACGACGCCAGCGGGGCGGCGATTCCTGTGGCGGCGGCGGGATCGGCACCAGATGCTCTATCCCGATCGAGCGGACGATGGTGGCCAGCAGCCGCGGCGAGGGCCGTTTGAAGGCCAGCCCGTCGGCGAGCGCGTTGAGCAGTTCATACGGATCGCCCGGGTGGATGCCGCGGGCTTCCAGGTCGCCGGCGACGTAGGCGCGGGCCAGTCCCAGGTGACCGGGTGCGGTGGCCAGGTAGGTCGTGCCGCGCGGGGTCAGCAGATCCAGACCCAGCTTGGCGTCATCCGGCCCGGCCGTGCTGCCGTCGTAGGCGGTGAACCTCAGCGGCAGCCGACCACCCTCGGTGCAGAGCTCCAGGATCTGCGCCAGGGTCAGTTTGCCGGCACCGGCATGTTCTCCGCTGTAGGTAGTCACTGCCGTTGCACCACCTTCGTATACAGGTCCAGCAGCCGCGAATCGGGGTCGTAGGTCTTTTTGACCGTTTTGTATGTCTCCCCGCCGTAGAGGCCGTCGAACTCTTCGGCGGTGTAGTAGGCGTCGGAGTACAGCGACTTGTGGCCGTCGATCGCACTGACTTTCGCTTCGATCATCCGGTTCGTAACCCCCGCGGCTGCTTCGGTCGTGCCGGCCGGCACCGAGGACCAGAAACCGACGTTGACGTAGCTGCGGTTGGGCCGGATCGGGTACAGCGGCCAGGCCTGCTCACCGCGCAGCCGCAGCGGGCACAGCCACACCGGCTCGATGGGCACATGAGCGAAGAACCAGTCCAGAAACTCGCCGCACCGCTCGATCGGAACCTCGACATCTTGCACCACCCGCTCGCGCGGCGGGCGGTGATAGTGTTTTTCGATCCGGTCGGAGATACGAAACCGCTGGTCGTAGCCGACCAGTTTCCGGTAGACGCTGCTGCGCCGGTAGTGTCGCGGCCAGCACCGCCGCACCAGCGGGTGCTGCACGCCGAACGCACGTGAGCACCAGAACCAGTCGGTGTCCCAGCGCCAGAAGTAGTCGTGCATCGTCAGCCGGTCGTCTTTGACACCGGCGCGGTGCTGGATCGACCGGTAGTAGATGCGCTGGCCGGTGTAGTCGCTGACCGAGCCGGGTGTGCTGGTCTGCATCCCGACGCACAGATAGCTCTCGCCGGGGCTGAACACCACACCGTCGAGGTAGTCGACCGCGACACCGTCGAACCCGCCGGTTTCCAGGATCCGGTCCATCTCCGCCATCAGCGTCCCCAGCGAGTGAAACCGGATGTGCCGCAGCGCGACGAATGGTTTGACGGTCTCCAACTCGATCCGAAGTCTGGTTGAATACCCAAGTGTGCCATAGGAGTTCGGGAATGCCCGAAACAGATCGGCGTGCTGTTGCGATGATGCGGTGACCAATTCGCCGGCGCCGGTGAGGATGTCCATCTCCAGCACCGATTCGTGTGGCAGGCCGTTGCGAAACGACGCCGATTCGATCCCCAGCCCGGTGACCGCCCCGCCCAGGGTGATGGTCTTCAGCTGCGGAACCACCAGCGGTGACAGACCGTACGCCAAGGTGGCGGCCACCAGATCCTGGTAGGTGCACATCCCGGCGACGTCGGCGGTGCGGGCTTGCGGGTCGACCGCGATGACGTTCGTCAGGCCCGACGTGTCCAGGCCTGGCGTGTGGCGTTGCGCACGCGCCCGGAACAGATTCGAGGTCGGTTTGGCCAGGCGGACCGGCGCCGCCGCGGGGACGGACCGGTAACTGGCCACCAGCCGCCGCACCCCGTCCGCGTGGGCCGCCGGTACCGAAACTGACCGAATGGACACCACGTCTACGCTAGTCGCGGACCCGCGCCGGTGCGAGCGCACGCGCCGTGCCCCGGGCTACTGCGCCAAAGCCTGACCGCCCAGGAACCCCGCGATGCCGCGGACCACCGCGTCGGCGTAGCGTTGCCGGCCGGCCGGGGTTTCCATCAGGCCGGCGTCAACTGCGTTTTTCATGTTGCCCAGCTCGACCAGGATCGACGGATACTGCGCCAGGTTCAGCCCGGCAAGGTCCGACCGGCCGTTGAGGCCGTCGTTGCCGATATAGCCGGCGGGCGGGATGCCGGCGGCCTGCAACTGGTCGCGCATCACGCGCGCGAACTGCACCGAGGGGCCGCTCTGCGCGGCGTTGAGCGGTGGCGCCGAGTAGTTGACGTGAAACCCGTGACCACCGGGCGGGCCACCGTCAGCGTGGATGGACACGATCGCGTTGGGGTGCAGCGCGTTGGCCATCGCCGCACGCTCGTCGACGCACGGACCCAGTGCGGTGTCGTCGCCGCGGGACATGGCGGTGCGCACCCCCAGTGCGCTCAGTGCCTGGCGGACCCGCAGCGTGGTGTCCCAGGTGAAGCTGTGCTCGGGATAACCGCTGTTGGTGGCGGTCCCGCTGGCCTGGCAGTTCTTGGTGCCGCCGCGGCCGGTGGGCACCTGACGGCCGATGGATGCGTCGTTGCTGCCGTTGTGCCCGGGGTCGAGGAATACGACCATTCCGGCGATGTTGGCCGGAACCGCGGCCGACGGTGGGGCGGTCGGGACCGAGGCGAGCACAAGCAGGCCCGCAGCCATCACGATCCCGACACGCGGGCGGACTGGTATGCGCACGGCGCCACGCTAGCCCGGCGCCGACTACGCTGGGTATCTCAAACCGCCAGGCAACCGGAGCTGTCACGGAGCCGAAACCCAGCCGCAACCACGTCGAGACCACAACACGAGGGGACTTCTCATGCAACCCGGAGGCCAACCGGATATGTCCGCACTGCTCGCACGGGCACAGCAGATGCAGCAGCAGTTGTTGCAAGTCCAGCAGGAACTGGTCAACACCGAGGTCCACGGCCAGGCCGGCGACGGTCTGGTGCGGGTCACTGTCAAGGGCAGCGGTGAGGTGGTGGCGGTGGCGATCGACCCCAAGGTCGTCGATCCCGCCGACGTCGAGACACTACAGGACCTGATCGTCGGCGCGCTGGCCGATGCGGCCAAGCAGGTCACCGCACTGGCGCAGCAGCGGCTCGGGCCGCTGGCCGGCGGCATGGGCGGCGCGCTCGGCACACCGAACAGCTGACATGTGCCGACATGTTTGAAGGGCCGGTCCAGGATCTGATCGATGAGCTCGGCAAGCTGCCGGGCATCGGCCC
>NZ_JBYCKY010000131.1:0-21131 GCF_057473605.1 Mycobacterium sp. TH-M82
CGGCCACGCCGGGGCCGCCGGCCCCCGACTGCGATTCGGCGCGGAACACCTCCAGCACGTCCTCCAACGTCAGCGGCTCGAAGTACAACCGGTCGGCAGTGTCGTAGTCAGTGGACACCGTCTCTGGGTTGCAGTTGACCATCACGGTCTCAAAACCTGCCCGGCTCAACGTGGTTGCCGCATGCACGCAGCTGTAGTCGAATTCGATACCCTGTCCGATCCGGTTCGGCCCGGAGCCCAGGATCAGCACCTTGGGCTTGGAGGTCTGCGGCGCCACCTCGGTTTCGGCGGCCGGATCGAGCTCGAAGGTGCTGTAGTGGTAAGGCGTTTTGGCCTCGAACTCCGCGGCGCAGGTGTCGACGGTCTTGAACACCGGGTGGATGCCCAACCGGTCGCGCAGCAGTCGGACCCCGCGTTCCCCCGCCAATTCCGGTCGCAGCGAAGCGATCTGACGATCCGACAAGCCGCTGTATTTGCACCGCCGCAGCAGGTCCGCGTCCAGTACGGGGCCGCGGACCACTTCGGCGCGCAGCGCCACCAGCCCGTTGATCTGCTCGACGAACCACGGATCGACACCGGAGGCCTGCACCACCTGCTCTACAGTCGCACCGAGTCGCAGCGCCAGTTCGACGTCGTAGAGCCGTCCCTCGTTCGGGGTGCGCAGCCGGTTCAGCGCAGCGTCTTTCGGGCTGTCCACGCCGTCCTGTTCGGGGTCCGGGACCGTCCAGAACCCGGCCCGTTCGGTCTCCAGCGACCGCATCACCTTGCCGAGCGCCTCGATGAAGTTTCGGCCCAGCGCCATCGCCTCGCCCACCGACTTCATCGTGGTGGTCAGCGTCGGATCGGCGCCGGGGAACTTCTCGAACGCGAACCTCGGCACTTTGACCACCACGTAGTCCAGGGTCGGCTCGAAGCAGGCCGGCGTTGCCATGGTGATGTCGTTGAGGATCTCGTCGAGGGTGTAACCGATGGCCAGTTTGGCGGCGATCTTGGCGATCGGAAATCCGGTGGCCTTGGACGCCAGCGCGCTCGACCGCGACACCCGCGGGTTCATCTCGACGACGATGAGCCGCCCGTCGGCCGGGTTGACCGCGAACTGGATGTTGCAGCCTCCGGTGTCGACACCAACCTCGCGCAGGATCGCGATGGCCAGATCGCGCATCCGCTGATACTCCCGGTCGGTCAGGGTCATCGCCGGTGCAACAGTCACCGAGTCGCCGGTGTGCACCCCCATCGGGTCGACGTTCTCGATCGAGCACACCACCACCACGTTGTCGTGGCCGTCGCGCATCAGCTCGAGCTCGAATTCCTTCCAGCCGTAGATGGATTCCTCGATCAGCACGTTCGCGCTGGGCGAGGCGGCCAGCCCGTCGCCGGCCATCCGGTTCACCTCGTCGAGGGTGCGGGCCATGCCCGAGCCCAGGCCGCCCATGGTGAAGGACGGCCGAACGACGACAGGCAGCCCGAGTTCGCCGACGGTCTCTTTGACTTCGGCCATGGTGAAACACACCCTCGACCGAGCGGACTCGCCGCCCACGTACGCGACGATGTCCTTGAACCGCTGCCGGTCCTCACCACGCTGGATAGCCTCGAAATCCGCACCGATCAGCTCGACGCCGTAACGGTCCAGCACACCGTTGGCGTGCAGTGCGACAGCGGTGTTCAACGCGGTCTGCCCGCCCAGGGTGGCCAGCAGCGCGTCGATTCTGTTGCCGCGCTCCGCCTGCTGGGCGATGATCCGCTCGACGAACGCCGGCGTGATCGGCTCGATGTAGGTGTGGTCGGCGTACTCGGGATCGGTCATGATGGTCGCCGGATTGGAGTTGACCAGGCTGACCTGCAGGCCCTCGGCCTTGAGCACCCGGCAGGCCTGGGTGCCGGAGTAGTCGAACTCGCAGGCCTGCCCGATCACGATCGGCCCGGATCCGATCACCAGCACGTGGTTGACATCGGTGCGGCGAGGCATGCTAGCGCTCCCCCTTTGGGGGGGGGCTGCGTGTTTGTGCCCCCCTCCGCGTCGGGTCGGGCGGCCCAACACCGGCCCGCCCGCGCCGAAGGTTTCCATCAGGTCGACGAACTGGTCGAACAGGTACTCCGCGTCGTGCGGGCCGGCTGCGGCCTCGGGGTGGTACTGCACCGAGAACGCCCGGCCTCTAACGAGCTTGACACCCTCCACCACGCCGTCGTTGGCGCAGGTGTGGCTCATCACCGCCGGACCGAAGTCGGTATCAAACCGTTGGCCGGCCTCACCCTCCAGCGCGAAACCGTGGTTCTGCGCGGTGATCGCCACCCTTCCGGTGGCGTGGTCGATCACCGGGATGTTGATGCCCCGGTGGCCGAAAACCATCTTGTAGGTGGATAACCCCAGTGCACGGCCCAGTATCTGGTTGCCGAAACAGATTCCGAACAAAGGGATTCCGGCATCCAGCACCTTGCGGGTCAGCGTCACCAGCTGATCGGCGGCGGCCGGGTCGCCGGGGCCGTTGGACAGGAACACACCGTCCGGCTTGAGCTGCGCGATCTGACCGAACGTCGTCGACGACGGCAGCACGTGGCTGCGGATTCCGCGCCGGGCGAAGTTGCGCGGGGTGTTGGTTTTGATCCCCAGATCCAGCGCGACCACCGTGAACCGATGCCCCCCATCGGGTTCCACCACGTACCCGGTCTCGGTGCTGACCTGACCGGTCAGGTCCGCACCGAGCATCGGCGGCTGACCGCGGACCCGGGACAGCAGCTCGTCCAGGTCCACGGGGTCGGCGAGGGCGTCACCGGAGAACACCCCCGCCTTCATCGAGCCGCGGCTGCGCAGGTGGCGCACCACCGTCCGGGTGTCGATGCCCGCTACCCCGACGATGTGCTGACGGACCAACTCGTCTTCCAGCGTGGAAGTGGCCCGCCAATTCGAGGCGCGCGGCGATGGGTCGCGCACCGCGTAGCCGGCGACCCAGATACGCTCGCCCCTGCTTTCGGCGTCTTCGAGATTCCAGCCGGTGTTGCCGATCTGCGGGGCGGTCGCCACCACGATCTGACGGTGATAACTGGGGTCGGTGAGCGTCTCCTGGTATCCGGACATGCCGGTGCAAAACACTGCCTCCCCGAGGGTTTGGCCGACGCTGCCGAACTGCCTTCCGGTGAAGATGCGGCCATCCTCGAGAACCAGTACGGCGCGGTTGTTCGAGGCGGTCACCGCTGCTCCTGATCAACCCAGCGCGCATAGTCGCCACGGTCGTCAGCCCGGAACCCGGTGTCGATCTCGGCGCCCGACGGCAGCCGCCACCGGATCGCCAGCACTTCCCCTTGCTTGGCCGCGGGGATGGTCTTGCCGACGCTGCCGCGTTCGGTGCGGATCGCGACGACGCGATCAGCTGGAATCCAGATCGGCCGAGCGGTGCTGCGCTGCACCATGATGCCCTCTGGGTAGCCAGTCAGCACCGCCTTGGTCCGATAGCCCAGATCGCCGACGACGACCCGGTCGTTCCAGCTGGAGACGAACGTGCAGCCGACGTACCTGCCGCGGCTGGGTGCGACGGTCGGTGGCCCCACCGTGTCAGGGACCGCGGGCAGTGTGCCGATCAGGCTGGCCTGCCGCTGCGCGCGGCGCCGCCAGCCGCGCGTCGCCAGAAAGATCGTCAGCCCGATCAGCACCACCAGCACTGCGGCGAAGACCAACGACCCGACCAGCGTGCCGGTGTTCACGCCGGGCACTTCCCGTCCCGGGCGGTGACCTTGCCGCGCAACAGCGTTGCGGTCACCGTGACGGGCAGCGTCATCGACTCGTACGGTGTGTTGGCCGACCGGCTGGCCAGCTGCGCCCCGGCGACCATCCAGCTGGCGTCGGCGTCCACCACAGTCAGGTTGGCCGGTTCGCCCACCTGCAGCGGCCGACCATGGCCGGGCAGGCGTGCGATGCGGGCCGGGTTCTCGCTCATCACCCGCGCCACGTCGCGCCAGCTCAGCAAGCCCGGCATCACCATGGTGGCCGCCACCACCGACAGCGCGGTCTGCAGCCCGAGCATGCCGGGGCGGGCGGCGGCGAACTCGCAGACCTTCTCGTGTTCGGCGTGCGGAGCGTGGTCGGTGGCCACGCAGTCGATCACACCGTCGGCCAGCGCGCGGCGCAGTGCCTGTGCGTCGGTGGCCTCCCGCAGCGGCGGGTTGACCCGGTTGACACCGTCATAGCTCGCCAGTCGGCGATCGTCGAGCAGCAGGTGATGCGGCGTGACCTCCGCGGTGATCGAAATTCCTTGGCCCTTGGCCCATTTGAGGATCTCCACCGTGCCGGCGGTGGACGCGTGGCAGATGTGCAACCGGGCGCCGGCGTCGCGGGCCAGCAGCGCGTCGCGGGCAACGATGGACTCCTCGGCGGCGCGCGGCCAGCCGCACAAGCCCAGCCGGGCGGCATTGGGTCCCTCGTGGGCGACCGCGCCGACGGTCAGCCGCGGCTCCTCGGCGTGCTGGGCGATCAGCGCCCCCAGGCCGGTGGCGTACTCCAGCGCGCGGCGCATCACCAACGGGTCGGCCACGCAGACACCGTCGTCGGAGAAGATCCGCACGCCGGCGGTGCCGGCGGCCATCATGCCCATCTCGGTGAGCTCGGCCCCGACCAGCCCGACGGTGACCGCGCCGACCGGGTGCACGTCGACCAGGCCGACCTGCTGGCCGCGGTGCCAGACGTGGTCGGTGACCACCGGATTGTCGGCGACCGGAGTGGTGTTGGCCATCGCGAACACCGCGGTGTAGCCGCCAAGGGCCGCCGCCGCCGAACCGGTTTCGATGTCCTCGGCGTATTCCCGGCCGGGTTCGCGCAGGTGGGTGTGCAGATCCACCAGGCCGGGCAACAGCACCTGCCCGGTCGCGTCGATGACGTCTGCGGTGTCCGGAACCCTCAGGCCGGGTGCTATCTCGGCGATCTGGCCTTCCCGGCCTGCAGAGCCGACCAGTACGTCCACCTGCTCACCCTCGCCGTAGCACCGCACTCCGCGGATCAGTACGCTCACCCGGCCGCCTCCTCCTCGGCGCCCGACTGGGCACCCATCAGCAGATGGAACAGCACCGCCATCCGCACATGCACGCCGTTGGAGACCTGTTGCAGCACCGCCGACTGCGAGGAGTCGGCCACCGACGAGGCGATCTCCATGCCGCGTAGCATCGGCCCGGGGTGCAGCACCGCCGCGTGTCCGGGCAGCATCGCCTGACGCCGGCGGGACAGCCCGTAGCGCACCGAGTACTCGCGTGCCGACGGGAAAAAGCCACCGGTCATCCGCTCCGCCTGCACCCGCAGCATCAGCAGCGCGTCGGCGGCCGGCAGTTCCGCATCGAAGTCGTGCGACACCGTCACCGGCCACTGCGCGGTCCCGAACGGCAGCAGCGTCGGCGGGGCGACCAGCACCACCTCGGCACCCAGGGTGGCCAGCAACATGACGTTGGAGCGGGCCACCCGGCTGTGCAGGATGTCGCCGACAATGACGACGCGCCTACCGTCGATGCCCCCGAGCCGCTGCCGGAGCGTCAGCGCGTCCAGCAGCGCCTGGGTGGGGTGCTCGTGGGTGCCATCGCCGGCGTTGATCACCGAAGGGCCGGTTTTCGTTTCGCCGCAAGTCCATTCGGCCAGCAGGTGCGCCGCGCCCGACGCCGGGTGGCGGATGACCAGCGCGTCGGCGCCGGCGGCCCGCAAGGTGAGCGCGGTGTCGCGCAGCGACTCCCCTTTGCCGACCGAGGATCCGGTGGCGCTGACGTTGATCACGTCGGCGCTCATCCACTTGCCGGCGACCTCGAACGACACCCGGGTGCGGGTGGAGTTCTCATAGAACATGGTGATCACCGTGCGGCCGCGCAGCGTCGGCAGCTTGCGGACCTGGCGGCCAACCAGAGCCTGCGCGAACCGGTCGGCGTCGTCGAGGATCGTGGTGGCGTCGTCGCGGGACAGGTCGCCGGCGGCCAGCAGATGCCTGGTCATTGCGCTATCACCACCGCGTCGCGGCCGTCGTGTTCGCGCAGCAGCACGTGCACGCTTTCGCTGCGCGCGGTCGGCACATTCTTGCCCACATAGTCGGCCCGCACCGGCAGTTCGCGGTGCCCGCGGTCCACCAGCACCGCCAACTGCACGGCCCGCGGCCGGCCCAGATCCCGCAGTGCGTCCAGCGCCGAACGCACCGACCGTCCGGAGTAGAGCACGTCGTCGACCAGGATGACCAGCGCGTCATCGATGCCGCCCGCCGGAATGGAGGTGGTCTCCAGTGGGCGGGGCGGCTTGTGCATCAGGTCGTCGCGGTACAGCGTGATATCCAGCGCGCCGTGCGCGACCTCGCAGGGCCGATCGCCGCAGAATTCGCCGATCTTGGCGGCCAGCCGCTCGGCCAGGCTGACACCGCGGGTCGGGATGCCCAGCAACACCACCCGCTGGCCTTCGCTGCCGGCCTCGTCGAGGGCCGTCTTTTCGATGATCTGATGGGCGATGCGGGAAATGGTGCGCCCGACGTCGGCCGGGGACATCAATTCCCGGTCGGTGCTGGCCTTACCGACAGCGCCCATGCGAGACCGCGGGACCTCCTTCTCCGCCTCACCGGACGGATCGTTAAAGGATGTCGAACTCTCCGGCAGCCTAACACCTGCCCAGCGCTGCGCGGCGATGCCGCCCGCGCCAGACTGCGGACCGTACGACCGGACCTACCGCGCGCTGGGGCTCTAACGGTTATGGTGCGTTCGCGCCGTTGGCTCCGGGCGTGCCGGGGGTGCCGTCGGCGCCGCCGTTGCCCCCGGTGCCGCCGTTCTCGCCGACCGCCTTGTCGGCGCCACCGTTGCCGCCGCTGCCACCGGTGCCGCCGCTGCCGTCGCCCTGCGGACCGACCTGGCCGCCGTCGCCGCCGGTGCCGCCGTTGCCGCCGGCCCCGCCGTCGCCGGTGGAGGTCGCGTTGCCGCCGTTACCGCCGGTGCCACCGTTGCCGCCGGCCCCGCCGTTGGCGGTGGCGGTGCCTTCGCCGCCGTTGCCGCCGTTGCCGCCGTCGCCGCCGTCGCCGCCGTTGTAGGACGTGTCGGCGGACCCGGATCCGCTCGTGGAACTGCCACTCGAGGGCGGGAAGTAGTCGCTGCCCTGGTGGCCGCCGGCCCCGCCGTCGCCGCCGTTGCCGCCGATACCCGCATCGCCGGTCCCGCCGTTGCCCCCGTTGCCGCCGACCCCCGTGACGCTACCCGCGCCGCCGGTGCCGCCGTTGCCGCCGGTGCCGCCGTGCAGACCGGTTCCGCCGTTGCCGCCGGTACCGCCCGGACCGTTGCTGCTGTCGCCGCCCGTGCCGCCGGCACCGCCGGTGCTGCCGTCGCCGATACCGCCACCACCGTTGCCGCCGGCGGCTGCCGGATCGCTGCCGTTGCCGGCGGCGCCGTCACCGCCCGTACCGCCGGTACCGCCGTCGACACCATCGCCGCCCAAGCCGCCCCGGCCGCCGGTGGCTAAACCGCCGGCACCCCCGTCGCCGCCGTTGCCCCCGTCTCCGTCGGTGCCGGCCCCGCCGCCACCGCCGCCACCGCCGCCGGACGCAATCCCGGGTGTGATAACGGACCCGGTTGAGTTGGCCTGGCCGCCCTGGCCGCCCTGGCCGCCCTGGCCGCCCTGGCCGGCGATGCCGCTGCCGCTGGTGCCGCCGTCACCGCCGTCACCGCCGGTGCCGCCGTGGCCACCCAAGAACCCGCCGGTTCCGCCGGCGCCGCCGTTACCGCCGTATCCGGCGACCGCGCCACCGGCGCCGTCGCCGCCGTCGCCGCCGGCGCCGCCGCCCGCTCCGTCGCGAGCGAGGCTCAACCCTGTGCCGCCGTCACCGCCGTCGCCGCCATCGCCGGCGGTGCCGGCCGTGCCGTTGGCGTCGCCGCCGTCGCCGCCGGCACCGCCGCCCCCCGCGGCGGCGAAGAGGCCGCCGCTGCCGTCGCCGCCGTTGCCGCCGTCGCCGGCGGTGCCGCCATCGCCGGTGACGGCGCCGCCGTCGCCGCCGGCACCGCCGGCGGCGCCGTCTCCGATGACGATGTTGGCGACGAGGCTGTTGATCTGGCTGTTGCTGCCGGCCTGGCTGAATTCATCGGAGAGATTCTGGAAATCCGTGGTCGACTTTCCGGTAGCGATGCCGACCTGCTCGAGGGCCTTGCCCAGCGCGTCGGCCGAGCCCGCCAGGCCGGCGAATGATCCGCCGCCCCCACCGTCGCCGCCGTCGCCGGCGGCGCTGCCGGTACCGACGGCTGCGCCGCCGTCACCGCCGTCGCCGCCGGTGTCGGCATGACCACCGCCGAAGAAACCGCCGATACCGCCGATACCGCCGTTGCCGCCCGCGCCGCCCTCGCTGTCGGTGCCGGTGGCCGCGCCGCCGTCGCCGCCGTGGCCGCCCACGGCTCCGGTGCCGCCGAACAGCATGCCGCCGAGGCCGCCGATCCCGCCGACACCACCGGCGCCGCCGGTGCTGTCATCGCCGCTGGCGGCGCCACCGACGCCGCCGTCACCGGCCTGACCACCCGTGCCGCCGAAAATCGCGATGCTGGGGCCGCCGATGCCACCGGCACCGCCGGCACCGCCGGCGCTGTGGTCGCCCACGGCCGCCCCGCCCGCCCCGCCATGCCCGCCGGCTCCGGCAGCGCTGCCGGCGATGGACACGGTGACTCCGCCGACACCGCCGGCACCGCCGGCGCCGCCGAAGCTGTCGGTGCCGTTGGCGTCACCGCCGGCGCCGCCGCTGCCGGCGGCGCCGCCGATGCTGCCGGCCACTGAGACACTGGCGCCGCCGTTGCCGCCGGCGCCGCCCGCACCGCCCAGGCCGCCGCCGCCGTTGGCGTCACCACCGGCGCCGCCGGCACCGCCGATGCCGCCTACGATGCCACCGAACCGGCTGACGGTCAGGCCGCCGATCCCTCCGTCGCCGCCGTTGCCACCGGTCAGGCCGGTACCGCCGGCCCCGCCGGCCCCGCCGTCGCCGCCGATGCTCAGCAGGTCGTGGTCGTGGCTCCCGCCGCCGGCACCGCCGTCGCCGCCGTTGCCGCCCACTCCGTCGGTGTTGACCGCTGCACCGCCAACCCCGCCGTTGCCGCCATTGCCGCCGACGCCGAAGAGCTGCCCGGCGTCGCCGCCGGCGCCGCCGTTACCGCCGTTACCGCCGGCCAGGCCGGCGCCCCCGGCGCCGCCGTCGCCCCCGATGCCGAACAGCACTCCGCTGTTGCCGCCGGCGCCGCCGTCGGCCCCGGCACCACCGTCACCGCCCGCCCCTCCGTTGCCGAAGAGTCCGGCCGCACCACCGTTGCCGCCGTCCACCCCGGCCGTGTCAGCGCTGTACCCGGCTCCGCCGTCGCCGAAGAGCCAGCCGCCAGCGCCGCCGTTGGGATCCGCGGCTGTCCCGACGCTGCCGTTGCAGATCGCGCCACACGAGTCACCGAAGGCAAGCAACGGGTTGATCGCCTTGTCGAACTGCTCACCGACCGAACTGTTTATCCAGTTCTCCATGCCGGTGTGCAGCTGCAGATAGGCCTCCCGGCCGAAATCGACGAGCCCCGCCATCAGACTGCCGGTCCCGCCAGCCCCCAACGGAGCCACGGCAGCGTCACCGCTGTGACCCGCCGGACCGAACAGGCCGTCGATCCAGTGCGAGGTGCCGGCGAGCAAGCCATCAAGGGCCGCGGCAGGGCCGGCACCAATCGAGTCGGCCGGCCCACCGGCTGGCAGATCAGCCTGGCCCGCGGCCGACGGATCGAGCAAGGTGAGCCAACTGGCGGGATCAACCAGATCCTCCAGACCGAAGTCGGCGCTGGCCGAAGGAGCATTGGCCAGTGGGCTCAGCCCCAGCGCCAACAGCGCCCCGGCAGACGTTCCCAGCGCGACGGCCCGCCGACGTGCCGCGGCGGTGACGCCACGACGGTTCGCTACAGCGGCTCGTTGCCGATCGGGCATCTACGCACCTTATCCTCGCGGGTGAGTCCTGCTGCCGGTGTGGTCGCGTAGTCGAGACTGTACCAAAATTCAAGCCAACGAAAAAATGACAGATAGCTGTGAGAATACTCCATGAAATGCTGCCAAGATGCTTTCGGCGAACGAACCCACCCATCGATCAGCGCACCTCGACAACGCCGCTGGGGGCGAATCGGCCAGCGCCGCATCGAACGTGATCGGCCCACCGTAGCGAACCGCCACCGCGATCACGACACCGACAGCACGGTCTGCGGCCGCCGTTTACCCTGAGCCGGTGAGCCTCGACGACAACCAGGCCTCCATCCGGGAAGCGTGCGACGCCGGATTGCTCGCGGGGGCGGTCACCGTGGTCTGGCGAAGCGGCGACGTGTTGCAGGTCAACGAGATCGGCTGCCGGGATGTCGATGCGGGCCTGCCGATGCGGCGGGACACGCTGTTCCGGATCGCGTCGATGACCAAACCGGTTACCGTGGCCGCGGCGATGAGCCTGGTCGACGAGGGCAAGCTGGCGTTGCACGACCCGGTGACGCGGTGGCTGCCGGAGTTCACCGCGATGACGGTCCTCGACGACCCGAGCGGCCCGTTGGACCGCACCCACCCGGCCCGCCGGGAGATCCTGGTGGAGGATCTGCTGACCCACCGCAGCGGCCTCGGCTACGGTTTCACCGTCGACGGGCCGATCGCGCAGGCCTATCTGCGGCTGCCGTTCCGGGACGGGCCGAACGCCTGGCTGGCGGCGCTGGCCGCGCTGCCGCTGGTGTGCCAGCCGGGCGAGCGGGTGCTCTACGGCCAGTCCATCGACGTGCTGGGCGTGCTGCTGTCCCGGATCGAGGACAAGCCGGTCGACCGGGTGCTCTTTGACCGGGTGCTTGCCCCGCTGGGCATGACCGACACCGGGTTCTTCGTCCCGGCTTCCAAACGGCACCGAGCGGCGGTCATGTACCGCCTCGACGACGACCGGCTGCGTGACGACGTGATGGGCCCACCGGCTGACACCCTGCCGAGGTTCCCCAACTCCGGGGGCGGGCTGTGGTCGACCGCCGACGATTATCTGCGGTTCGCGCAGATGCTGCTGGCCGACGGCGCGTTCGCTGGCGTGCGGGTGCTCTCCGCCGAGTCGGCGCGGCTGATGCGCACCGACCTGCTCACCGACGAGCAGAAGCGCCATCCGTTTCTGGGTGCCCCGTTCTGGGTCGGCCGCGGGTTCGGGCTGAACCTGTCGGTGGTGACCGATCCGGCGAAATCGGTGCCGTTGTTCGGGCCGGGCGGGGCAGGTACCTTCAGCTGGCCGGGCGCCTACGGGACGTGGTGGCAGGCCGATCCGGCCGCGGATCTGATCCTGCTCTACTTCGTGCAGAACCATCCGACACTGGCCCCGGATGCCGCCGCCAGAGCAGCCGAGGTGGCCGGCAACACGTCGCGCGCCCGGCTGCAGTCGGTGCAACCGAAGTTCGTCTACCGGACCTACCGCGCGCTGGGGCTCTAGCGGTCTTGCGACCAGTGCCGGGCTGATCAACCCCCGGCATGTTGCCACAGCGCCAGGCGCGCCAGCGCCGCCTCGGTGAACACCGACAGCCCGAGATCCGGGTTGTAACCGTGGATCTCCTTGACGTCGAGCTCGGCCAGGAAATACAGGATTTCCTTGGACACCACCTGGCCGGGGACCAGCACCGGGAATCCCGGCGGATACGGCACCACGAAGGTGGTGGACACCAGGGTCTTGCCGTCGGCGACCCGCCGCCCGGCCTCGCCGAGGAGCAGGTGCTCGCGGTTGGACTCCTCGTAGCCGGCGTAGAAGGCCGACCGCATGTCGCCGAACGCGCCGGGTCCGGGGCGAAACGCGGCGTCGAACTCGCTGAAGTCGGGCAGCGGCGGCAGGTCCTCGGTGATCTCGCTGACCTGGCGCTGCCGCAGGGCGGAATCATCGCGACTGGCCTCGCTTCGATCGCGATCCAGGTCGAGGGCGATCCGGCGCAGCACATCGAGCAGGTAGTGCACGCTCGACCAGGTGACGCCGATGGTGAAGATCAACAACACGGAATTGATCGAGGTCTTGTTGATCTGGATGCCGAACTGGTCCATCAGGATCTTGACCCGGAAGTCGTTGCCGGTCATCCCGGTCTTGCCGATGAACAGGCTGACCCGGGTCGGGTCGAGCACGAACTGATCGGAGCGCCATGCCTCGTTCCACTCCGCCAGAGCACCCTGGCGGACCTGCCGGTAGGAGCTGACCGCCGACGCCCGGAACTCGCCAGGCACCAGGTCGGCCTCGTCGAGGATGCGGAACCACCTGCTGATCAGCCGGTCCTTGCGGACCCGGTGGCGAAACACCAGTGCCATGTTGTAGACATCGCGGACCAACTGGAACCCCTCGATGTCGACCTGCCGGCGCGCCAGGTCCAGCGAGGCCAGCAGTTGCTGGTTCGGCGATGTCGAGGTGTGGGACAAAAACGCCTCGGTGAATGCCTCGCGGCTGTGCTGGAAATCCTGGTCGCGGATGTGGACCATCGACGCTTGCCGCAGTGCCGACAGCGACTTGTGGGTGGAGTGGGTCGCATACACCCGCACCCGGGCCCGCTGCGGGTCGGCAAACAGCCGTCGGTTGGCCCACTCCGCACGCTCGCCGTCCATCGCCGCCTGCCACTGCCGGTACCGTTCGGCGTACTCGGGTGAGGCCAGCATGGTTTCGAGTTGCTCGGCGGCCACCATGGCGGTGCGCTGTCGCGCCCAGGGCACCGCTGCGGCGAACGCGTACCAGGCCTCGTCCCACAGGAAGCAGATGTCCGGCTTGATCGCCAGCACTTCCTCCATGACCCGCTGCGGGTTGTAGACGATCCCGTCGAAGGTGCAGTTGGTCAGCAGCAGCATCCGCACCCGGTCGAGCTGCCCGGCCTCCTGAAGGTCGAGCAGTGCCTTCTTGATGGTGCGCAGCGGCACCGCACCGTAGATCGCGAACGGCTCCACCGGATAGGCGTCCAGATACAGCGGATATGCTCCGGCCAGCACCAGGCCGTAGTGATGCGACTTGTGGCAGTTTCGGTCGATCAGCACGATGTCGCCCGGTCGGGTCAGTGCCTGCACAACGATCTTATTGGCGGTCGAGGTGCCGTTGGTGACGAAGTAGGTGTGGTCGGCGTTCCAGGTGATCGCGGCCCTGTCCATGGCCTCTCGGATGGTGCCGTGCGGCTCCAGCAACGAGTCCAGGCCGCCCGAGGTGGACGACGTCTCGGCCATGAAGATGTTGCGGCCGTAGAACTCGCCCATGTCCCGCAGCGACTTGGAGTTGAAGATACTGGCCCCCCGCGCGACGGGAAGGGCGTGGAACTGGCCGACCGGCTCCGCTGCGTAGGCCCGCAGTGCATCGAAATACGGTGTGGCGAATCGCTTCCGGATGCCCGCCAACACCGTGCTGTACAGGTCGGTGGCATCGTTGAGCCGGTAGAAGGTGCGGTCGTAGACGTCCGGCTCGTCCTCGGTCTCCGCGGCGATCGACTCGTCGGTGAGCAGATACAGGTCGATGTGCGGCCGCAACTCCCTGATCCACTCGCCGCACTCGGACGCGTCATGGCCGCAGTCGGCGGCCACCGCGCAGTTGTTGGCGCCGAGCAACGTCGTCATCATCGGCACCCGGTCGTGAGACCGCAGTGGCAGGTCGTGGCGGATGATCGCGGCCTGAATCTCGCCGTTGAGGGCGGTTGCGGTGACCGCGTCCTCGACGCTGGAGACCACCAGCAGCTCGATCTGCACCTCATCGTCCGGGTTGCGCAGCGCCCGAAGGCTTTCCGCCAGGCTCTCCGGCGCCCCGGGTGGGGAATCGTCGGCGAGCAGGACGGTGTAGAACTGCTGGTGTCTGGCCTGTGCCACCAGCTCCTGATCGGTCAGCGGTGCAGCGATGTCGAACAGCGCCGCCCGGTCACCGTACTCGGAGAGCAGCCGCACCGCGAGCGACACCTGCTCGGTCAGTGACACGGTGGCCAGGCTGTCGAGGTATCCGCGGAATGCTTCCAGCCGTGGCGCACCGGGGAACAACCAATACCGCTCGTAGGAGCCGATCCGGTCCAGCAGGCGTTTCACCAGGGCCGCTTGGTGGGTGATGTCCAGCCCGGCCCGGTGAATCTCGGCGAGCTGGCGGCAGGCGTCGTCAAGCAGATTCCAGGTGTCGATGCGCGAATACGACGGGTTGGCCACCGCCGCCAACGCGGAAACCCGAAGCCGCCTCGGTCGCTCGCTCATATCGACAGTGTGGCCCGCGCCAGGTCAGTGTGTGGATGTTTCGCCGCCGCGGCGGCGCGATCGGCCACCAACCCGAACCCGTCGTGGTGCGTGACCTCGACTACGCGCGTGGATGATCGCGGCGCAGGGCGCGACGCGGACGCCACTGGGTAACCTCTGTCTTGTGATCGACACGATGGACCACCAGAAGCTGGACGCGAACAGACGTGAACGCTGACGGATACACGGCCGCGATCGCCGGCGCTCAGACGGCGCAGGATGCCTGCGACCGGCTCAACGCTGCGGGCCACCAGGCGACGGTACAGGACGAGTCGGTGCTCATCGACGCCGGCCAAGCGACAGCCAGTCCCTTCGAGGGCACCAACGTGATCGGTGATCGCTTTTATCTCTGGTGCATCCGCGACCAGGACGGTGAGCTGACCCGATGCGTCCCACGCGGGCCCAACGGGAGTTGTCCCCCTCGGCATTGACGCTGGCCCGCAATTCCTTTGCTGCGCCGGTACTCTGCGACGGCCTGGCCAGGTCATCGGTCCGGGTCGGGCGCGTGGTCGTCGCGGTCCGCTGCCCGCACCGCCGCTGAAGCCGCCCGGATCTGGGGTGTCACCAGCATCAGCTGGCCGAGCACGCCGTTGACGAAAGCGGGTGACTCATCGGTGGAGAGCTCCTTGGCCAGCTGCACCGCCTCGTCGACGGCGACCGGCTCGGGCACGTCGGCAGCGTGCAGCAACTCCCACACGGCCACCCGGAGGATGGCGCGGTCCACGGCCGGCAATCGCTGCAGCGTCCAGCCCTGCAGGTGCGAGGTGATCAGGTCGTCGAGGTGGGCGATGTGCTCGCTGACACCGCGTGCCACCGCGGCGGTGTAGTCGTGCAGCGGCGCCACCTCCGGCGTGACCGCGGCCAGCGCGGATCGGGTGTCCACCAACTCGGCCGGGGTCAGACCACGAGCCTCAGCCTCGAACAGCAGGCCCACCGCACGGTTGCGGGCCAGATGGCGTCCCCGCACCTGCCGTGCGGGCTTGGCCCGCCGTGACGGCTCAGCCGGTTCGGCTCCCCCACCAGCGGACATGGTCAGGTCCGGTTAAGCATTGACCCGGCCCAGGTAGCTGCCGTCGCGGGTGTCGACCTTCAGCTTGTCGCCGGTGTTGATGAACAGCGGCACGTTGATCTGCGCGCCGGTCTGCACCGTGGCCGGTTTGGTGCCGGCGCTGGACCGATCGCCCTGCAGGCCGGGCTCGGTGTGGGTGACCTCCAGTTCGACTGTCACCGGCAGGTCGATGTAGAGCGCAGTGCCGTTGTGGAACGCCACCTGCACCGCCATGCCCTCCAGCAGGTAGTTCGCCGCGTCGGCCACCAGTGACGCCGGCAGCGGGTGCTGCTCATAGTCCGCGCTGTCCATGAACACGAAGTCCGAGCCGTCGCGATACAGGTAGGTCGTGTCGCGGCGGTCCACCGTGGCGGTCTCCACCTTCACCCCCGCGTTGAAGGTCTTGTCGACCACCTTGCCGGACAGCACGTTTTTCAGCTTGGTGCGCACGAAGGCCGGTCCCTTGCCGGGTTTGACGTGCTGGAACTCGGTGATGTTCCACAGCTGGCCGTCGATCACCAGCACCAGTCCATTTTTGAAGTCTGCAGTTGTGGCCACGGTCTTCTATGTCTCCTCGAGGCTGGTCAGTTCAGTCAGTTCCTTGGGGAACTGGGTCAGCAATTCCGGGGGCTGCCCGGGGGTATGGGCTACGACAAGCGTGTCCTCGATGCGAACACCGCCACGACCGGGCAGATAGACGCCGGGTTCCACGGTGACCGCGGCGCCAGCAGGCAGTGTACCGTCTGCCGACGCGTTGATTCCGGGCGCTTCATGGATCCGCAGGCCCACCCCGTGGCCCAGACCGTGACCGAAGCAGTCTCCGTAACCGGCGTCGGCGATCACCCGGCGCGCGGCGGCGTCCACGTCGCGCAGGCCGGCGCCCGGCTGCAGCGCGACGCGGCCGGCCCGCTGCGCCTCGGCGACCAGCTGGTAGACCTCCCGCTGCCAGTCGGCCGCCGCACCCAGCACGAAGGTGCGGGTCATGTCGGAGTGATAACCGGCCACCAGCGCGCCGAAGTCGACCTTGACCAGGTCACCGGCGGCCAGCACCGCGTCGCCTGCCCGATGGTGCGGGATCGCCGAGTTCGCCCCCGTGGCCACGATCGTCTCGAAGGACGCCGCATCGGCGCCGTGGTCGAGCAGCAGGGACTCCAGGTCGCGGCTCACCTCACGTTCGGTGCGTGCCGGGCGCAGACCACCGCGCTCGATCAGGTCGGTCAGTGCGGCGTCGGCCGCTTCGCAGGCCAGCCGCAGCAGGGCCACCTCGCCTGCGTCTTTGACCGCGCGCAGTGCCTCCACCATGCCGGCCGCACGGATCAGCTCGATGCCGTCCGCCACCGCTAACGCCCCAGCCAGCGCGTCGAGTCCATCCACGGTGACCACGTGGCTTTCGAAGCCCAGCCGCCGCACCCCGCGCGAGCCGGCCCTTCCTACCAGATAGCTTCCACAGGCCCGATCGACGGCCACCTCCACGTCGGGCGCCTGCTGCGCGGCCTGGGTGCGATAGCGGCCGTCGGTCGCCAGCACGGCCGGTGAATCGTCGGCGTAGACCAGCAGCGCGCCGGCCGAGCCGGTGAACCCGGACAGATAACGCACGTTGACCAGGTCGCTGACCAGCATCGCGTCCAGGCCGGCGGCACCGATCCGGGCACGAAGATTGTCCCGCCGTGAGGAATGTGTCACGCCCTGTGACCGTACTCGCTACGCTGTGGCTTCATGAGTGACTGGTTACTGCGTGGATTGGCCTTCGCGGCGGCGATGGTCGGGCTCCGTCTGGTTCAGGGCGCGTTGATCAACACATGGCAGACGCGGGCCGGGTTGATCAGCACGGTGCTGATGGTGCTCTTCGTGATCGGCGTGCTGATCTGGGGGCTGCTCGACGGCCGCGACGACGCCACCGCCAATCCAGACCCGGACCGCCGCCAGGACCTGGCGATCACCTGGCTGGCCGCCGGACTGCCGGCCGGGGTGCTCAGCGGGGCCGTGACGTGGGTGATCTCGCTCGTCGACAAAGCGCTTTACGTCGGCGGGCTGCTCAACGAGCTGACCACGTTCGCGGCCTTCACTGCGCTCGCGGTGTTCCTGCCGGCCATGGGCGGGGTGGTGGCCGGTCGCGCGTTGGCCGACCGCCACTACGCGAAGGCGCCGCACCGGCACCACGGCCTGGCCGCCGAGCTCGACGGCCGGGCCGACACCGACGTGTTCGCAGCGGTCGGCGCCGGTGCGCCGGCGGAGGCTTCAGGGGCCCCCGCCGCCGCCGTCACAGAGGCGCCAACCGCCCCGAGCGGGGCGGCACCGGCCGCTGACTGGCCCACCGAAGAGTTCCCCGCAGATACCGAGCAGACCACGGCCAGCACCCCCGGGCCGAGTGAGGAGTCCACCGCCACGCTACCCACCGAGGACGACAAACCCGGTTATCAGAGCAGCTGAACCAGGTAGCGCAGCGCCAACAGGTAACCCTGCACCCCGAGCCCGACGATCACCCCGTTAGCAATCGGACTCACGTAGGAGTGTCGTCGAAAATCTTCTCGGGCATACACATTGGAGATGTGCACCTCGATCAACGGTGCGCGCAATTCCGTGCAGGCGTCGCGCAGAGCCACCGAAGTATGCGTCAAGCCACCGGCATTGAGAATAAGCGGCTCATCGGCGTCGGCGGCTCCGTGGATCCACTCCAGCAGCTGGGATTCGCTATCACTTTGCCGTACAACGACTTCCACACCAAGCTCGGCCGCTTCGTGTTCGATCATCAGCGTCAGGTCGTCGTGAGTGGTGTCGCCGTACACGTCGGGCTCGCGGTGGCCCAACCGTCCCAGGTTGGGGCCGTTGAGGACGTTGATCCGGTTCACTGTCTGGTCAATTCGAAACGCTTGCCCACTTCGGCGTACGCGGCCGCCAGCAGGGCCGGGTCGGGACCCTCCAGCCGGCCCGGCTTGGCCAGTCCGTCCAGGACGACGAACCGCAGCACACCGGCCCGGGTCTTCTTGTCCCCGGCCATGTATTCCAGCAGTGCCGGCAGCGCATTCTGGTAATAGCTGACCGGCAGGCCAAGGGAAGTCAGGATGCAGCGGTGCCGGTCGGCGGTTTCGTCGTCGAGCCGCCCGGCCATCCGCGCCAGCTCGGCAGCGAACACCAAACCCACCGACACGGCGTCGCCGTGTCGCCACTTGTACCGTTCCAGAGCCTCGATCGCGTGCGCCAGGGTGTGGCCATAGTTGAGGATTTCCCGCAGCTGCGATTCCTTCTCGTCGGTGGCAACCACCTCGGCCTTGACGGCCACCGCCCGCTGAATCAGTTCTCCGAGCACATCACCGGCCGGGTCCACCGCGGCCTTGGGGTCGGCTTCGATGAGCTCCAAAATCACCGGGTCGGCGATAAATCCGGCCTTCACCACTTCGGCCATCCCGGCCACGATCTCCCTGGGCGGCAATGTTTCCAGGGTGGCCAGGTCGACGACGACGGCCTGCGGCTGGTGGAACGCGCCGACCAGGTTCTTCCCGGCGTCGGTGTTGATACCGGTCTTGCCCCCGATCGCGGCATCGACCATTGCCAGGAGAGTGGTGGGCACGTGCACGATCGAGATGCCGCGCAGCCAAGTCGCCGCGGCGAAGCCGGCCACGTCGGTGGCGGCGCCGCCGCCCAGGCTGACCAACACATCCTTGCGGCCGACTCCGATTCGGCCCAGCACGTCCCAGATGAATCCCAGGACTGGCAGCTCCTTCCCGCCCTCGGCGTCCGGGATTTCGATTCGGTGAGCGTCAATACCCTTGTTTGACAAGTAATTGCGGATCGCTTCCGCGGTCTGCGTCAGTGTCGGCTGATACAGGATCGCGACCCGGTGCCGCCCGGCGAGCAGATCGGCCAGTTCACCGAGCAGACCGGTGCCGATCACCACCGGGTACGGCGGGTCGGTGGCCACCAAAACGGTGACGGGCTCGGCGATGTCGCTCACTTGCGTCCTCGGATCCGGTGCGCCGCCAGCGCGGCGGCAGTGGCGGGTGTGGCTGGTGACGATTGCGGTCGGGCCGGCAAAGCCGACGAGGCGCCCCTGAGGGCAGCAGTTGGGATTTTCGGTGCACCGGAAGCCAGCCTGGACACGATGTAGCGCACCACCGCCCGGGGGTTGCGCCGGTTGGTGTTCACCCGGATGGTCGCGGCACGGCGGTACAGGGGTACCCGATGGGTCATCAGTTCGCGGAACTTCTCGGCACGGCCTGCTTCGTCGGCTGTGGCCAGCAGCGGCCGCCCCGTGTTGCGGCCGGTGCGCCGAATCCCTTCGGCGGCGCCGATCTCCAGGAACACCACGGTGTGACCCGCCAGCGCGTCGCGCACTCCCGCGCTGGTGATGGCGCCGCCGCCCAGCGAAAGCACGCCGTCGTGGTCGGCCAGCGCGGCACGCACCACGTTCTCCTCGATACGGCGGAACTCCTGTTCGCCGTCGGTGGCGAAGATGTCGGCGATGGTGCGGCCGGTGGCAGCCTCGATGGCGGTATCGGTGTCGAGCATGTCGACGCCGAGCACTTGAGCCAGTCGCCGCCCGATCGTGGACTTGCCCGAGCCGGGCAAACCCACCAGTACCACCTTGGGTGCCATAAGGCAGCTACCCGGATCTCCGGGCCTGGTCGCCCGCCGGTTCCCGGTCGGCGACGCAGCGCCGGTATGCCTCGATGTTGCGCCGGGTTTCTGTCAGCGAGTCGCCGCCGAACTTCTCCAGCGCCGCGCGCGCCAGCACCAGCGCCACCATCGCCTCGGCCACAACCCCCGCGGCCGGCACCGCGCACACATCGGATCGCTGGTGGATGGCGACCGCCTCGTCGCCGGTGGCCATGTCGACGGTGGCCAGCGCACGCGGCACGGTGGAGATCGGCTTCATCGCCGCGCGCACCCGCAACGGCTGGCCGTTGGTCATCCCGCCCTCCAAGCCGCCGGCGCGGTTGGTGGAGCGGACCACACCGTCCGGGCCGGGGTACATCTCGTCGTGGGCGCGGCTGCCGCGACGACGGGCGGTGGCGAAGCCGTCACCGATCTCCACCCCTTTGATCGCCTGGATACCCATCACCGAGCCGGCCAGTTGACTGTCCAGCCGGTTGTCGCCGCTGGTGAACGAGCCCAGCCCGACCGGCAGTCCGGACACCACGACCTCTACCACCCCGCCCAGGGTGTCGCCGTCGGACTTGGCCGCCTCGATCTCGGCGATCATGTTCTGCTCGGTGGTCTTGTCGAAGGCCCGTACCGGACTCGCGTCGATGGCGACCAGGTCCCCCGGTTGTGGCGGCGGACCGTCGTACGACGCCGACGCCCCGATGGAGACCACATGGGAGAGCACCTGCACATCCAGCGCCTGGTTGAGAAACTCCCGGGCGACGGCACCGGCGGCGACCCGGGCGGCGGTCTCCCGGGCGCTGGCCCGCTCCAGCACCGGGCGGGCGTCGTCGAAGCCGTATTTGAGCATTCCGGCGTAGTCGGCGTGGCCGGGCCGCGGGCGGGTCAGCGGCGCGTTGCGAGCGCCGCCCTCGGTGCCCAGGGTCTCCGGGTCGACGGGGTCGGCAGCCATCACGGTCTCCCATTTCGGCCACTCGGTGTTGCCGATCTCGATGGCGATCGGACCGCCCAGTGTGATGCCGTGCCGCAACCCGCCGAGCACAGTCACCGCGTCGGCCTCGAACTTCATCCGGGCGCCGCGACCGTAACCGAGCCGGCGGCGGGCATGTTGAGCCGCGATGTCGGCGGTGGTGACAGCGACCCCGGCGACCATCCCCTCCACGACCGCGACCAGGGCGCGGCCGTGGGATTCACCGGCGGTGGTCCAACGCAGCACGTGTCCCATCTTCCCATGCTGGGTGCTGCGACCGGACCTGGCCGGCTGCCGCCGGCAGC
>NZ_JBYCKY010000132.1:0-11376 GCF_057473605.1 Mycobacterium sp. TH-M82
CCGTTTCGGGGACGTTCGGATCAGGGGTGATCTGGTAGTCGTCGGCGGAGGCGACCGCCCCGGAGAGCAACAGCGCCACCAACGACCCACCGGCGGCAAGCACCAGGGTATGGGTGCCGGTCACGAAGCAGCGCTTCATCATTAGCTCCCCCATTCGACCCGCTCACCGTCAAACTCGTCGTTTGCACAGTGAGCTGCACTCTACCTACACAGCACAAAGGTTGCGAAATATCCCCACTCGGGAATACTTCAGCCGGCCTGGCCGCGAAGCCCCGAATGGTAGACGGACCCGGGCCAACCGGCTAGCGAGCCACCTCGTCGAGTTTGCCGGTGGCGACGTCGAAGACGAAGCCGCGCAGCGACTCGGTCTGGGTGATGAACGGGTTGGACTGCACCCGGCGCAGCGACTGCCGGACGTCCTCGGCCGGGTCACTGAAGGCCTCGGCAGCCCAGCTCGGCCTGATGCCGGTCTCCGCCAGGATGGAGCGTTTGAAGTCATCGTCGGTGAAAGTGAGCATCCCGCAGTCGGTGTGGTGGATCAAGATGATCTCCCGGGTGCCCAGCAGCCGCTGGCTGATGGCCAGCGACCGGATCGCGTCGTCGGTGATCACCCCTCCGGCGTTGCGGATCGAATGCGCCTCACCCTCCTTGATCCCGAGCACCCGGTAGACATCCAGCCGGGCATCCATGCACGCCACCACCGCGACGTGCTTGCTGGGCGGCAGCGGCAGCGGTCCGCTAAACGTGCGCGCGTACACTACGTTGTTCGCCAGGTATTCGTCGGTAGCTGTCACACCAATCTCCTCATCGTGGTCACGGAGCGTCAGCGGGTCTAACAGCCGTCGGGCTCGATTCCATCCCTTACCCTGTGCCCATGCCACACGCGTGCGAGGGACGGCCGTGACGCGGTTCGTGCTGGGTCGGCTGCTCAACTACATCGTGCTGCTGGCGCTGGCGTCGTTTCTGACGTTCTGCCTGACCTCGCTGGCATTTCATCCGCTGGAAAGCTTCCTGCAGCGCAGCCCCCGGCCACCGCAGGCGGTGATCGAAGCCAAGGCGGCCGAGCTCGGTCTGGACGAGCCGATACCGGTTCGGTACGCGACGTGGCTCTCCGGTGCGGTGCGCGGTGACTTCGGCCCGACGGTGACCGGTCAGCCGGTGTCGGCGGAGCTGGGCCGGCGGATCGGTGTCAGCCTGCGCCTGGTGGTGCTGGGTTCGGTGGTCGGTACCCTCGCCGGCGTCGTGCTGGGGGCCTGGGGGGCGGTTCGGCAGTACCGGCTGAGCGACCGCGTGATCACCGTGCTGTCGTTCGCAGTCCTGAGCGTCCCGACGTTCGTGCTGGCTTACCTGGTGATCCTGGCCGGGCTGCGGGTGAACATGATCCTCGGGGTGCGGGTCTTCGAATACACCGGGGCGGCCTCGCCACTGGCCCCCGCAGGGGTGTGGAACCAGTTGGTCGACCGGGTCCAGCACATCGTGTTGCCAAGCCTCACACTGGCTCTGGGCGCGATGGCGGTTTTCGGTCGCTACCAGCGCAACGCGATGCTCGACGTGCTCGGTGAGGACTTCATCCGGACCGCGCGCGCCAAGGGCCTGACGCGGCGGCGCGCACTGTTCAAGCACGGCCTGCGCACCGCGCTGGTGCCGATGGCCACCCTGTTCGCCTACGGGATCGCCGGCCTGCTCACCGGCGCGGTGTTCGTCGAAAAGATCTTCGGCTGGCACGGCATGGGCGAGTGGGTGGTGCAGGGCATCGCCACCCAGGATGCCAATGTCGTGGTGGCGATAACGGTGTTCTCCGGAGCGGCGATTCTGCTGGCCGGATTGCTGTCGGACGTGATCTACGCGGCGCTGGACCCGAGGGTGCGGGTGTCATGACCCAACCGGCGACCGTGCAGAACGTGGCCGAGCCTGTCGGCGTCCCGCCGGCAACGTTCTTGTCACGGCGAAACCTGTTGCTGCGCCGCTTCATCCGCAACAGGCCGGCGGTCCTTTCGCTAATCCTGTTGGTGCTGCTGTTCGCCGGCTGCTACGCGCTGCCGCCGCTACTCCCTTACCGCTACGCCGAACTCGATTACCACGCACTGCTGCAACCGCCCTCAGCACGGCACTGGTTCGGCACCAACGCACTCGGTCAAGACCTGCTGGCCCGAACCCTGCGCGGCATGCAGAAGTCGATCCTGATCGGCCTGTGCGTCGCCGTGATCTCCACCAGCGTCGCCGCCACCGTCGGATCGGTCTCCGGTTACTTCGGCGGCTGGCGCGACCGGACGCTGATGTGGCTGGTGGACCTGCTGCTGGTGGTGCCGTCCTTCATCCTGATCGCCATCGTCACGCCGCGCACCAAGCAGTCAGGCAGCGTGGTGTGGCTGATCGTCCTGCTCGCCGCGTTCAGCTGGATGGTCAGCTCACGGATGGTGCGCGGCATGACGATGAGCCTTCGCGAGCGTGAGTTCATCTACGCGGCAAGGTATATGGGTGTCCCCAGCCGTCAGATTATTTGGCGTCATGTGGTGCCGAACGTCGCCTCGATACTCATCATCGACGCAGCTCTCAACGTCGGGCTGGCTATCCTGGCGGAAACCGGCTTGAGCTTCCTGGGATTCGGCATCCAGCCGCCCGACGTATCGCTGGGTACCCTGATCGCCGACGGTACCAACTCGGTGACAACGTTCCCGTGGGTGTTCCTGGTTCCGGGCGGGATGCTGGTGCTGATCGTGTTGTGCACCAATCTGATCGGCGATGGCCTAAGGGATGCGCTGGATCCGTCCAGCCGGCCGCGGCAACGCCGGAAGCGAAGCCGAAGATGACCGTCCTGCTGGACGTGACGGATCTGGCCGTGACGTTCGAAACCGGCGACGCCTCGGTGTCGGCGGTGCGCGATATGAGCTACACCGTCGGCCCGGGCGAAGTCGTCGCCCTCGTCGGCGAGTCCGGATGCGGCAAAACCACCGCCGCGATGGCCGTGGTGGGCCTGTTGCCCGAATACGCCCGTGTCTGCGGTTCGGTGCGGTTGCACGGTGAGGAGTTGCTCGGGCTGGGCGATTCGGCGATGTCGCGGATTCGCGGCAGCGCGATCGGCACCGTGTTCCAAGACCCGATGTCGGCTTTGACGCCGGTGTACACCGTCGGCGACCAGATCGCCGAAGCCATCCGGGTGCACCACCGCGACGTCGGGCGGCGGGCCGCCCGGGCACGCGCCGTCGAACTGCTGGAACTGGTCGGCATCGCAGCGCCGCAACGCCGGGTACGGGCCTTCCCGCACGAGTTGTCCGGCGGCGAACGCCAGCGGGTGGTGATCGCGATCGCCATCGCCAACGATCCGGACCTGCTGATCTGCGACGAGCCCACCACCGCGCTCGACGTGACGGTGCAAGCCCAGATTCTCGACGTGCTCGCCACCGCGCGCGACGTCACCGGCGCGGGCGTGTTGATCATCACCCACGATCTGGGTGTGGTGTCCGAGTTCGCCGACCGGGCGCTGGTGATGTACGCCGGCCGCGTCGTCGAGGCCGCCGCGGTCGACGAGCTGTACCGGGACCGGCGCATGCCCTACACCGTCGGGCTGCTGGGCTCGGTGCCGCGGCTGGACGCCCGGCAGGGCACCCGGCTGGTTCCGATCCCCGGCGCACCGCCGTCCATGTCGTCGCTGACCGCCAACGCGTGTCCGTTCGCCCCGCGGTGTCCCCTGGTGACCGGCGAATGCCTTTCGGCTGAACCGGATCTGGCCACCATATCCGAGGGCCACCGCGCGGCCTGCATCCGTACCGACCTCGTCGCCGGGCGCAGCGCCGCCGACATCTTCAACGTGTCCACCCAGCCGGCGGCCAGGACGGCCACTGACGAACCGCCGGTGGTGCTGCGGGTCGTCGGCCTCGCCAAGGTCTACCGGCTCACCAAAGGTGCGCTGCTGCGCAGGCAGGTGGGCGAGGTGCGCGCAGTCGACGGTGTCAGCTTCGTGTTGCAGCAGGGCCGCACGCTGGGTATCGTCGGCGAGTCAGGGTCGGGCAAGTCGACGACGCTGCGGCAGATTCTGGAACTGGCCACACCCCAGACGGGGTCCATCGAGGTGCTGGGGGCGGACGTCGCGACCCTGACCGCGGCGGCCCGCCGGGCGCTGCGGGCCGATCTGCAAGTGGTGTTCCAGGACCCGGTCGCATCCCTGGACCCCCGGCTGCCGGTGTTCGATGTGCTCGCCGAACCGTTGACCGCCAACGGGTTCGACCGGCGCCGCTGCGAGCAGCGGGTAATCGAGTTGCTGGACGTCGTCGGGTTGAGCCACTCTGACGCCAGCCGTTACCCGGCCGAGTTCTCCGGCGGGCAGAAGCAACGGATCGGAATCGCTCGGGCCCTGGCGCTGCAACCGAAGATCCTTGCGCTCGACGAGCCGGTCTCCGCACTCGACGTGTCGATCCAGGCGGGCATCATCAACCTGCTGCTGGATCTGCAGGACCGGTTCGGGCTGTCCTATCTGTTCGTCTCCCACGACCTGTCGGTGGTCAAACACCTGGCGCACCGGGTCGCGGTGATGTACGGCGGGAAGATCGTGGAGCAGGGCGACGGCGATCAGGTGTTCGCCGACCCGCGCCACGAGTACACCCGCCGGCTGCTGGCCGCGGTGCCGCGGGCGCATCCCGATCTGGCCGTGCGCGGCTAGCATCGGTGCGGTGACGCGCCAGCCCAAGCTTCGACGACCGGTGTTGCCGGCGCTGCTGACCTGCCTGGCGGTCACCGGCTGCTCAGCCGGGTATCCCCAAGTCGCCCCGCCGGCCGGGGCGGCGCGCGTGGGTGCGGTCAGCGACATCAACCCGCAGGACCCAGCCACGCTGCGTGACGGCGGCAACCTGCGGCTCGCACTGACGGAGTTCCCGCCGAACTTCAACCCGCTGCACATCGACGGCAATACGGTCAACCTCAATTCGATCGTCCGGCCCACCCTGCCGCGGACATTCCTCGCAGCCGCCGACGGGTCGCTGAGCATCGACCGCGATTACTTCACCGCGATCGAACTGACCGGCAGGGATCCGCAGGTCGTCACCTACACCATCAACCCGAAGGCGGTGTGGAGCGACGGCACCCCGATCACCTGGGCGGACCTGGCCGCCCAGGCAGCCGCCTGCAGCGGCCGGGACAAGGCATTCGCGATCGCCAGCAAGGCCGGATACGAGCGAGTGGAGTCGGTGACCCGAGGCGTCGACGACCGCCAGGCGGTGGTCACCTTCGCCAAGCCGTACGCGGAATGGCGCGGCCTCTTCGGCGACCTGCAGCCGCGCGCCGTGACGGCCACCCCGGACGCCTTCAACAAGGCACAACTAGACCGGCCCGGCCCGTCGGCCGGGCCGTTCATCGTGTCCGCTATCGACCGGGGTGCGCAGCGCATCGCGTTGACCCGCAACCCCCGATGGTGGGGCGCCCGGCCGCGGCTCGACTCGCTGACGTTCCTGGTGCTCGACGCGGCCGCGCTCATCCCCGCGCTGCAGAACAACGCCATTGACGCCGCCGGCCTGGCCACACTGGACGACCTGACCATCGCCGAGCGCACGCCGGGCATAGCGATCCGGCGCGCACCGACGCTGACCTGGTCGCATTTCACATTCAACGGCGCACCCGGGTCGATCCTGTCCAATGTCCGACTGCGGCTGGCGGTCGCCAGGGGCATCGACCGTCAGGCCATCGCCGATGTGGCCCAGCACGGCCTGACCGAGAATCCCGCCCCGCTGAACAACCACATCTTCGTCGCCGGCCAACTGGGTTACCAGAACAACTGCGCCCCAGCCGATTACGACCCGGACCGGGCGGCGAGGGATCTCGACGAGCTGGGCTGGAAACTCAACGGGGCAGTGCGGCAGAAGGACGGCCGGCAACTGGTGATCCGGGACGTGTTCTACGAGGCGCAGGCATCTCGGCAGATCGCGCTGGTTGCCCAGCACAACCTGGCCCGGATCGGCGTCAAGCTGGTGCTCGAGGCCAAACCGGGCACCGGGTTCTTCAGCCAGTACATCGGTGTCGGCGGCTTCGACATCGCCCAATTCGGTTGGTCGGGTGACGCTTACCCGCTGTCGGCGCTCACCCAGATCTACGCGTCGGACGGCGACAGCAATTTCGGCAAGATCGGAAGTCCTTCGATCGACGCCAAGATCGACCAGACGCTCGCCGAGCTGGACCAGCAGAAGGCGCGAACGTTGGCCAACCAGGTCGACACCATGCTCTGGCAGGAAGGGTTCAGCCTGCCGTTGTTCCAGTCTCCCGGCGATGTCGCCGTGCGCGCCGACCTGGCCAACTTCGGCGCGCCCGGACTGGCCGATGTGAACTACACCGCGATCGGCTTCATGACGAGCTGATAGTAAAGGTGTCCGCGAGCGTTCCCGAGGCGTGCACTGAGCGCGAAAATTCGACCGATGTTTCGCAGTGGCTGCACGTTCAGCCCACGAGATCGATGCGGTGCGCGCCCTCGACGCTGCGGTAGCGCTCCGGGGTGCAGGTCAGCACGATCACCTGCCCGTGCGCACCCACCGCGTCGAAGACCGCACCCATGCTGGCCAGCCGGTCGGGATCGGTGAAGCCCAGCGCGTCGTCGATCAACACCGGGACACTGTCCTCCTTGGCGACCAACGCCGCCCCGGCCAGCCGGGCCAGGATGCCCAACTGCTCCTTGGCTCCGCCGGACAGCGACTGATACGGCACGGTGCGGCCGTCCAGCGTACGGGCGCGGATGCACAGGTCGGTGTCGACCTCAACCTCGAAGCTGTCCCCGAACACCGGTCGGCCGAGCCGTTCGATCTCGGTGCGAAACGGTTGCACATACCGCAGCCTGGTGTCATCACGGTGGCGGATCATCACCGAACGGAGCAGGTCCACGGCGCGAGCACGCCGGCCGATGCGGGCATGCTGGGCCGCGGCATGTTCCCGCTCGGCCTCCGCCGCATCCAGCCGGCTCTGGCGACCCTCGGTGCCGACCACGGAAAGCTCGACGCGCAGGTCGCGCAGTGCGGCGATGATCTGGTCACACCGGGTGCGCAGCGCTTGGGCACCCGCGGCGGCATCGGCCAGCTCGGCGCTGACCGCGTCGGGTGCGGCGGCGGTCAGTTGCCGCGACAGCTCCCTGACCCGCGTGGCGGCGGTCTCGGCGGCCCGTTGATCGGCGGATGCCGCGCCGGCCAGGGCGTCGTCACCGGTCTGCGCGCGCTCGCGGGCCAGTCGGTCGACGGCGGCAGCCAGCTCAGCGCGTCGGGTGTCGGCCTGGCCCCGCAACACGGTGGCCCGGGTGGACTGCTCCGTCAGCCGATCGGCCGCCTCGGCGGCGGCGCGGCGCCGGGAATCGCAGTCTTCGGCCACGGTGGCGCGCCGCGCCTCGGCGGCGGCGAGCTCGGCGCGAGCGGTTTCGACGTCGCCGATGGTGCCCGGCGCCGGCTCGGGCTGATCAGCGCCCAGGTGGTCCAGCCGGGCCCGCAGCTCATCGACCGGGTCGTCGGCGCGCAGCGCTTCCAGGGTGGCGGCCAGCTGGTCGCGGCGGGCCTGCAGTTCCCGGCGCTGCAGGTCGGCGTGCCGCGCCGCCGCCAGATCGCTCACCTGCGCGGCGGCCAGCGCGGTTGCCAGTTCCTGTTGTGCCGCAGCATGTTTGGTTTGCGAATCGCGAGTGGTGTCTCCGGGGCTGACCTGCACGGTCAGGACGCCGGGCACGTCGACCCGGGTGGCGGAGGTAGCGGTGATCGACCAACTCCGGCCGGCGGGCAGCGCCACCTGCTGATCGGGAAGCAGCAGGTCGATATCGGCGATCGCGGTGAACTCCACCGTCGCGGAGATCGCCGCCAGGGCCGCTTCGGCCCGGTCCGCGGCGGCTGCGGCGTCTTCGATCCGGCGCAGCATCGTCTCGGTGATCCTCACCGCGGCCAGCGCATCGCACACCCGATCATGGGCGCCTCCGGTGGCGCCGATCTTGGCCAGCCGGGCGGCGAGCCGGTCGGCCTCGTCTCGCCGGGTGAGCCGATCGACGACACCGCGCGCGGTCTGCACAGCCTGGTCGGCGATGAGCAGGGCCTGCGTTGCCTGGTAGGCGGCGGCGCCGGCGGCCTCGGCCGCGGTGCGGGCCGTCGCCTCCGCCTCGGCGGCCCGCTGCGCGTCGGCGTCCAGCGCGGTGACGGCGCCCGTGCGGGCCTCCACGTCGCCGCAGAGCCGCAGCCGTTCGGTGTGCGCGGCACCCGACGCGGTGCGGGCGGCGTCGGCCGTGGCAGCGACCAGCTGCGCCTCCCGCAGTGCCTCTGCCAGCTCGGCGACCTCCGCGGCGGCCTGGCGCGCCGCGGCGTGTCGGGCGTCGACACCGCCCTGCTGCGCGGACAGCGCTGCCAGCCGGCCGGTCAGCTCGTCGTGGCGGTGGACCCGCTCGTCGACCTCGGCGACCAACGCCGCGCAGCGCGTCACCTCGGTTTCGGCGGCGGCCAGCGCGGCCCGGGTGGCGGCCCACTGCTCGGTGGGGCGGCCGGTTTTGGTGAAATAGCGTGCGTATTCGGCGTCGATGCGCTCGATCAGCAGCGATTCGGAGCCCGATGGCGTCGCGGTGTTCCCGGCGGCGATGTCCAGTGCCCGCGACAGTGCGTCGCAGCCGGACAGGTTCACCGCTTCGGTGGCCGCGGCCTGCAGCACCTGTTGGGCTTCCCACAGCGCGATGTCCAGCGTCTCGTCGAGGATGCCGCAGACCCGCTGGTGCGCCTCGTCGCCGCTCAGCTGCTCACGGCGCGGCTGGACCATCGTCAGTCGGGTTTCCGGGCATTTGTGGAACCGTTTGTGGTAGACGAAACGGTAAGGGCCGGTGCTGATCTCGGCGGTGACCTCGGCGCCGACGTCGGCGTGGGTGGGTTTGACCGCCTTGACGTCCTTCTTGGTGGAGCGGTCCTTCGATCCCAGCAACAGATCGAGCGCCTCGATCATCGACGACTTGCCGATCTCGTTGGCGCCGTAGAGCACCACCACACCGTGGTCGGGGAACTCGACCTCACGGTGGTCGATTCCGCGGTAGTTTTTCAGGGTCAGCCGGTGCAGCCTCACGCCGTGGCCTTGTCGTGGTCGGTGAGCCGCAGCAGCAGGGCCAGCGCAGCCTGCGCGTCGTCGGCTGGATCGCCGGCGGCGCTGCGTGCAATGGCAACCAGCTCCTCGACGGCGGCGGCGGCGAACCCGCCCAGACCCAGATCCCTGAATTCGCCGTCAGCCGGGACGACCGCCAAGTCGCTGTGGCGCTCCCAATCGTCCAGCCCGGCGAACAGCCGGGAGTACCTGTCCAGGCAGGCATCCAACGCGGCACGGTCGGTGATGCTCAGCGAGCCGACCAGCGCCAGCCGCACCACGGTGCGCTCCTTGTCGGACATCCGGTCCAGAGTGGTGGCCAGATCGATGATGTCGGCGCCGGTGTCGATCCGGCGGCGCAGCGTGTGAAACCGCCATCGGCCGACGCGGCGGGGTTCCACGCCGACCGGGCGCGCCGGGTCGGTGTCGTCGATCTCGACGACCAGCACGTGGCCGGGGTCGGGTTCGATGTCGTCGAAGTTGGTGACTTCGGGCGAGCCCGAGTACCACACCCGACCAGTGTCGCCGACTGCGGTCAGCGAATGCTTGTCACCCAGCGCCGCGTAGTGAATTGCGCCGTGGGCCAGTGCGTCCTTCAGGGCGGTCAGCCCGATCAGCGCCGGGTTGGTCGGGTCGGGATCGAGCGTGTCGACCCCGCCGTGGGCGACCAGGATCCGGATGACGCCGTCGGCGGGGCCCAGTTCGGCCAGCGCGGCCGCGGCCAGGTCGGTGTTGGGTTTCTTGGACCGCCACGGTGCCGCGACGAGCTCGACGCCGGGGGCCACCAGGTGCGGCCCGGCGGTGTCGAGCACCACGACGTTGTCCGGGCATTCGGCGCGGAACAGCGCACCGGTGTACACCGACGACGCGTCCAGCGGATCATGGTTGCCGGGCAGCAGATACACCGGGACGCCGATGGCGCGCATAGCCTCCAGCGACTGGCTGATCACCTGCGGGGCGAGCTGGTTGTGCTCGAACACGTCCCCGGCGACCACGACGAACTGTGCGCCGGTGTCGTCCGCCAGCGCACCCAGTCCAGCCACCGCGTCCCGGCGAGCCGCCGAATACCGCGGCTGGACATCCCCGGCCAGCCGGCGCCGGGTCATGCCGAGCTGCCAATCGGCGGTGTGCACGAATCGCATCGCTGTCCCGTCCTCTCATCACGGGCCCGGCTTCGTCCTGGGCATGGCGAGTGTAGAGCCGGGCACCGACAAGGCCGCGGACCTTCCTCGGCACGTCCGCGCCCTGAGTCGCCAACCTGACACCGGATGTCACACCCGCCACATCCGCACCGATCACGATGCTCATGTGGCGGATGAGGGCGTGAATGGCGCGCTGCGGGAGGGGCTTGCCGGGTGGTACTGCTTTACCGTGGTCGTGGTGAGCAACCGACACCACACCCTGATCCTGTTGCGGCACGCCAAATCGGCATACTCGGGCTCGGTGGACGATCACGACCGGCCGCTGGCCCCGCGCGGCGTCCGGGAAGCCGGGTTGGCGGGTGATTGGCTGCGCGCCAACCTGCCCGGCATCGACGCGGTGCTGTGCTCGACGGCCACCCGCGCCCGGCAGACCCTGTCCAGCGCCGGGATCGACGCCCCGGTGCGCTATGCCGAGCGGTTGTACGACGCCACCCCCGGTGTGGTCGTCGAGGAGATCACCACGGTCGCCGACGATGTCGCCACCGTGCTCGTCATCGGACACGAGCCGGCGATATCCGCGGTGGCCCTGGGTCTGGCCGGCGCCGACGAGACCGGCACCACCGCCGCCGAACGCATCGCGGCGAAGCTCCCGACGTCGGCGATCGCGGTGCTGCGAGTGCCGGGCAACTGGAAGCAACTCGAGTTCGGCGACGCCACGCTGGTCGACTTCCACGTGCCGCGCTGAGAGAGCTCGGCTTCCGCCGGCGACCGGCCGCGCGCTGCCGTCAAGAGTTGGTGGCCAGCGTCAGCTCCATCAGCTTGAGTGCCTGCTCGCAGGCATCGATGCCGGGAGCCTGCGGGTTCACCCACCAGCCGACCACCCCCCCGGCATCGCTGGCCACCCCGCACGAACCGGTGGGGTCGCCCGGCCGCATCACAATCGACTGCACACCCACGATGGAGCGGGTCTCGATCTGGTACTTCAGAAACTCGGCGACCTTGCGCTCGTTGTCCAGGCTGCCCTGCTCGAACCAGAACCGGGTGATGTCGATCAGCCCGGCCGGGTTGGCGGCCTGCCAGCGGCAGATCGCGCCGACAAACGTGCTCTGGATGTCCAACGGGTCGGCGCCCACGGTCTTGGCGAGGATGTCGGTGGTCAACACCTCGCACTCCTTGA
>NZ_JBYCKY010000133.1:0-1298 GCF_057473605.1 Mycobacterium sp. TH-M82
TCATGGCCTGTGCGTGCTGAACACCCTGCGCGGAGACGGCAGCATCCAGTCGTCGGTGGTCAACGCCGGCGTCATCGCGCACCCGCGAACCGGTGCTCCCGTGGCGGCGACGGTCGCCCTCGGCGGCGCCCGTAAGCTCGACAACCTGCGTGCCGACCCACGCGCCACCATCGTCGTGCGGGCCGGCTGGCAGTGGGCCACCGTCGAGGGGACCGCCGAGCTGGCCGGCCCTGAGGATCCGCAGCCCGGCGTCGACGACGAGGTGCTGCGGTTGTTGTTGCGCAGCATCTTCCAGGCGGCCGGCGGTACCCACGACGACTGGGCGACCTATGACCGCGTCATGCGCGAGGAACGCCGGACGGCGGTGCTGATCACCCCGGCCCGCATCTACACCAATCCCGGGTTGGCATGATTTTGGGCCTCAGCCCACAGCGCGTCTCGCAGCTGGCCAGCACGCGCCAGGTCGGTTTGTCGGTGCCTCCGGTTAGCCTCACGACCAATGACGACGCGGAGGGGCTACCGATGGCTGATCAACTCATTGAGCTGACGACGAAACAGCGGGACCGGTTGGCGACCTTCGCTGACGAGTGGATTGCCAAGGCTCGAAGCCGGGTTCGACGAGCAAGTACCCGCCCGCCCGCTGCCAGGACTCAAGGAGGTGCTCACCGCATGGGCCGGTGTGGACCCGCGCGGCTGGGCGGCCGCGTCGTGGCTGTGCTCGCCGCAACCCGAACTCGGCGGTGAAACACCGCGGGCTGCGCTCGCCGCCGGCGGCGGCGAGCAGGTCGTGATCCTGGCCCGACAGGCCGCTGCCCGCCTCGCCGCGTGAGCCCGGCGCGCACCGGTCTGCATCTCGCCCCTCCGCCACCGCCGGATCGGCTGGCCGCGTTCCCGCCTTACGGCTACCCGCCCGATGTCGAGGTCTTTCGCAGCCATGCACACGGTCGCGGGGCGTGCTGGTTTTCCAACTCCGGAAAGGGACGCTTCGATCTGGCGGCGCCCGACGGCACCTGCTACGCCGCCGAATCAGCCGTCGTGGCTCTGCTGGAAGCGTGGGGCGGTATGCAAATTGTTCCCGATTACGTTGCCGCCCAGCGTCACATGTCGCGGTTGCGGATCGACGATCCGGCACCGGTGGCCGACATGACGTCCAATGCTGCCATCCGGTTCGGTGTCACCGCCGAGGTCTTCGCCACCGGCGACTATCCGATGACCCAACTGTGGGCGGCAGCACTGCATCGGGCGGGCTTTGCCGGCATCCGCTACTGGGCACGCCACGACCTCGCACACACCGCAGC
>NZ_JBYCKY010000134.1:0-5081 GCF_057473605.1 Mycobacterium sp. TH-M82
GCGGGCCTATAGCTCAGGCGGTTAGAGCGCTTCGCTGATAACGAAGAGGTCGGAGGTTCGAGTCCTCCTAGGCCCACCGGGGACAGTAACCCGCAAACGGCCAGGGGCGATAGTTCAACGGTAGAACCGGGCCTTTGCAAGGCTCAGATCGGGGTTCGATTCCCCGTCGCTCCACCGCGCCTCTTCGCCGGCCGGGTATCGGTCATCGGCGCAGCCAGCTGCCGGTGTGCGCGGCCAAACAGTACCCGTGCGCCGGGGTCGCGCAGTGCTAATGGCACACTGTCAACCCGTGAGCAACAGCCCCATCGCCACCGCGACCGCCACCCTGCACACCAACCGCGGCGATATCAAAATCGCACTGTTCGGAAACCACGCTCCTAAAACGGTGTCCAACTTCGTCGGTCTCGCGCAGGGAACCAAGGACTACTCGACCACGAACGCGTCGGGCGGCTCCGCCGGCCCGTTCTACGACGGAGCGGTGTTTCACCGGGTGATCAGCGGCTTCATGATCCAGGGCGGCGACCCCACCGGGACCGGCCGCGGCGGCCCGGGCTACCAGTTCGCTGACGAGTTCCACCCCGAACTGCAATTCGACAAGCCCTACCTAATCGCGATGGCCAACGCGGGCCCCGCCACCAACGGATCACAGTTCTTCATCACCGTCGGCCAGACGCCGCACCTGAACCGGAAGCACACCATCTTCGGCGAGGTTGTCGACACCGATTCGCGACAAGTCGTCGACGTGATCGCCACCGCCCCCACCGACGGCAACGACCGGCCGTCCGTACCGGTCGTCATCGAATCGGTGACCATCTCCTGAAGTGCGGCGTCAGGGTTGCCAGCGGCCGGCGTGGCCGGGGCCGTAACCGGCCCGTGTGAGCGCGTCAAGCACCTCCAGCGGCTCCACGCCGAGGTCCCAGCGGGATAGCACCCGCAGTCGATCGTCAGCGGTCTCGATCTCCAACAGCCGGACTTTGCGGCCGATGCGGCGGAACTCGGTGATGCGGACCGTCTTGACGTCCGCGCGGGGTAGCAGTGCGCGCCGGCGGCCACGCACCACCAAACCGGCGGCCGTGATGGCCAGCTTCGGCCGGGCGTACCACGAGACCCCCGCGAAGACGATCAGGCCCAGCGCGGCGCCACCGGTCAGCACCCGCCCGGCAGCATCGGTGACCAGGGTCGCCGATAAGATAGCCATTATCACGCCGGCAGCAGCATAACCAGCGATTCCGGTCGGCCGAGGTGCCCATTCCGTTTGCTGCATGACGTTCTCAGGTGCTCGTGTCGAGGTGGACGGATACAGTTATCCACAGGAGCTATCAACAGTGGGGATGAATCACATTTGTGTGATTGGCATCACAGCAACCCGGTGGAATTCCTCGTAGTTCCGGGCAAGCAACCTGCGAGATCACCGGAGGCCACTGGAGGTCACCGGAGGTCACCGGAGGTCACCGGAGGTCACCGGAGATCAATGCCAGCGCATGGTCAGCAGCAGACCCGCGATCATGAAGGCAAACGCTATGGCGTAGTTCCAGGGACCGAGTCCGGCCATCCAGCTCAGTGCTGTCGGGGCTTGCAATCCGGTGGCTCCCAGCTGATATACCATCAGCCAGACCAGCCCGAAGAGCATCAGCCCCAGGAACAGCACGACGAACCACGTACTCGACGGGCCGGCTTTGACCTTGACCGGCGTACGGCTCACCGAGCTCATGGAGCTTGGTGTGAAGCTGGTCTTCTTGCGAACCTTGGACTTGGGCATTCCTAACCTCAGGACAGTGCGACGGTAAAACTCAAGTAGTGCTGGGATAGAGACTAACCCAGCACCTGACCCGGCGGCGCAGCGAGCCGAGTGAACCGAGAACGGAGATCGGCGTTGATGCAGCCGCAGGTTTCGGCCAACTCACCGGGCCACCGCTCGCCGTGGCGCCTCGGTGTCCCGCTGGTGTGCCTGCTGGCGGGGCTGCTGCTGGCGGCCACCCACGGGGTTTCCGGCGGCCGCGAGATCCGCCGCGGTGACGCGCCCCGGCTGGTCGACCTGGTCCGCGCCACCCAGTCCTCGGTGGACCGGCTCAGCGGCGAACGCGATGTGCTGACCGCCACGGCCGGCTCCACCCACGGCCGGGCGGCGGGCACCGCCCTGGCGGCGATGCTGAACCGGGCAGCCGAGTTGGCGGACGCGGCCGGCCTGGATACGATGCACGGCCCGGGCCTGGTGGTGACGCTCACCGATGCCCAGCGTGACGCCTACGGCCGATTCCCGCGCGACGCCTCTCCCGACGACCTGGTGGTGCACCAGCAGGACATTGAGGCGGTGCTCAACGCACTGTGGAGTGCCGGCGCCGAAGCTATCCAGATGCAGGACCAGCGGCTCGTCGCCACCTCGGCGCCTCGCTGCGTCGGCAATACCTTGCTGCTGGGCGGGCGCACCTACAGCCCGCCGTACACCGTGACCGCGATCGGAGATCCGCCTGCGATGCAGGCCGCGCTCGCCGCCGCTCCCCTGGTCAACCTGTACAAGCAGTACGTGATCCGCTTCGGGCTCGGCTACAGCGAACAGGCCGCCTCGGACCTGCGGGTGGTCGGGGCAGGCGAGCCGGAGCGCATGCGGTACGCGATACCGGCCGGCCCGGTCGACTACTGAAGCGGGCCGCCACAGCGACGGCGGTAGCCTGTGCGAGTGCAGATCTTGGTCGTCGACAACTACGACAGCTTTGTGTTCAACCTGGTGCAGTATCTCGGTCAGCTGGGCGCCGAGGTTGCGGTGTGGCGCAACGACGACGCGAGGCTCGCCGACCCGTCGGGCCCGGCCAATTCTGTCACCCGGTTCGACGGGGTGTTGCTCAGCCCGGGGCCGGGCACCCCGGAACGCGCCGGCGCGTCGGTCAGCCTGGTCCGGGCGTGCGCCGTGACGCGGACCCCGTTGCTCGGGGTGTGCCTGGGCCACCAGGCCATCGGCGTCGCTTTCGGTGCCACCGTGGACCGGGCGCCGGAACTGTTGCACGGCAAGACCAGCATGGTGTTTCACACCAATACCGGTGTGCTGGCCGGGCTCCCGGATCCGTTCACCGCGACCAGGTATCACTCGCTGACGATTTTGCCGGAGACTCTGCCCGCGTGCCTGGAGGTGACGGCCCACACCCGTGGCGCGGTGATCATGGGGGTACGCCACACCGAGCTACCTATCCACGGGGTGCAGTTCCATCCCGAGTCCATCCTCACCGAGGGTGGGCATCGGATGTTGGCCAACTGGCTGGCCTGCTGCGGGCAGATCGGCGATCCCGCCGGTTGGGGAACGCTGGTGCAGCGCCTGGAAAACGAGGTCGCCGACACCGTGCAGAGCGTTCACCGCCACGCCCGGCGCGCCACCGTATCAGGTTGACCGGTTCCGTATCCGTATCAGGCCCAGCCGTGGCGCTACTGACCGAACCGCAGCGTGATGTTCCCGTCGTTGTTCATGCCCTGGCCGGCCGCCGGGCTTTGGTAGAGCACTCGGTTGCGCGCCGCGCCGCCGGCGTCGACATCGGGGCCTTTGATCAAGATGCCGGTCCAGCCCAGCGCGCGCAGTTGCGGTTCGGCGTCGGTCCAGAACATCCCGGACAGGTCGGGCATCACGAACTGGTTGCCCCGCGACACCCGCAGTTCGATCACCGCGTCCAACGGCACCGTCTCACCGGCGGGCGGACTGGTGCCGATCACCTCGCCGGCCGGGTGGGAGCTGTCCACCAGAACCTCGGTCGACTTGGTGAAGCCGTAAACGACCAGGTTCTTCTGAGCGACCTCCACCGTTTGGCCGGTGACGTCGGGAACCGGCTTGGTTTCCGGCCCGGTGCCGACGATGATGGTGATCTCGTTGGTGACGGCCGTGGTCTGATTGGCCGGCGGGTTGGTCCCGATCACCCGGTCGGCCAGCTCCGGTGTGGACGCTGCGTCCACCTGCTTGAACTTTCCGAACCCAATGGCCTTCAGTTTCTTCACCGCGTCGGCGTAGCTGAGCGAAGACACGTCGGGCAGCTGGCGCTGCTCGGGGCCGTAGGACACGTTGACGGTGATCTTGTCGCCCTTGTTCACCGAGGCGTCGGCCGGTGGATCAGTGCTGATCACGCGGTCGGGAGGAACCGTCGAATCCGCCCTCTGCTCGATGCGGGTTTTGAAGCCCTTGTTCTGCAGTTCGGCGATGGCGTCGACGGACACCTTGCCGCGCACGTCGGGGACCTGTATCGGGTGGGTGCTGTTGCCGAAGGTGTTGATCATCACGGTGGCGATGACAGTCAGCACCGCCAGCACGACCACCGCGATCAGCCAGCGGCCCACCGATCCCGTGGCGCGGGCGTGGGCAGGGTCGAACTCCGGACGGGGCAGCGGGTCGGTGCGCGGCCTGCTGCCGGCGGGGTGCCCCGGCGCCAGCATCGACGTCCGCTCGGCCTCGGTGAACACCTTGGGCGCCTCCGGTTGCTCGCCGTTGTGCACCCGAACCAGGTCTGCCCGCATCTCCGCGGCCGTCTGGTAGCGGTTGTCCGGATTCTTCGCCAGGGCTTTGAGCACCACCGCGTCTAAGTCCGCGGGCAGGCCCGGGCGCCGTTGGGACGGCGGCACCGCGTCTTCGCGCACATGCTGGTAGGCGACCGCGACGGGTGAGTCACCTACGAAAGGCGGTTCACCGGTGAGGATTTCGTAGAGGACGCAGCCCAGCGAGTACACATCGGAGCGGGCGTCGACCGTGTCGCCGCGGGCCTGCTCGGGGGACAGGTACTGTGCGGTACCGATCACCGCGGCGGTTTGGGTGAAGGTGTTCCCACCGTCGGCGATCGCCCGCGCGATGCCGAAATCCATCACCTTCACGGCATTGTTTTTGGCGATCATGATGTTGGCGGGCTTGACATCACGGTGGATGATCCCGTGCTGGTGACTGAAGTTCAACGCCTGACAGGCGTCGGCGATCACCTCGAGGGCGCGCTGGGGCGGCATCGGGCCATCGGTCTGCACGATGTCACGCAGGGTGACGCCGTTGACGTACTCCATGACGATGTAGGGCAGCGGGCCCGCGGGTGTGTCCGCCTCGCCGGTGTCGTAGACCGCGACGA
>NZ_JBYCKY010000135.1:0-6293 GCF_057473605.1 Mycobacterium sp. TH-M82
ACGACTTGGGCGGCACCTGGGACCTGTTCCGCTACCCCGGGATTCGCTCGGACTCCGACATGTTCACCCTGGGGTTCCGGTTCAAGCCGTGGACGTCGGCCAAGGGGATCGCCGACGGTCCGGACATCAAGACATACCTGCATGAGACCGTTGCCGAGTACGGCATTGACACCCACATCCGTTACGGCCAAACGGTGGTCGCCGCCGACTGGTCCGATGCTGACAACGTCTGGATCCTGACCGTCGAGCACGATGGCAAGCAGAGCGAGATCTCCTGCTCGTTCCTGGTCGCCTGCAGCGGCTACTACAACTACGACGAAGGCTACTCCCCGGAGTTCGCCGGCTCGCAGCACTTCGCCGGCCCCATCGTCCACCCGCAGCACTGGCCGGAGAACCTCGATTATCAGGGCAAGAAGATCGTCGTGATCGGCAGCGGCGCCACCGCCGTCACGCTGATCCCGGCGCTTACCGATTCGGGCGCAGGTCACGTCACCATGCTGCAGCGCTCACCCACATACATCGGTTCGCTGCCCGCGGTCGACCCGCTTGCGGCGCGGATCAACAAGTTGCTGCCGGACCGGGTTGCCTACGGCCTCAACCGGTGGAAGGCCATCCTGTTCCAGGTGGCCCAGTACCAACTGGCCCGACGCTTCCCGAAGTTCATGCGCAAGACGATGATGAGCGTAGCCGAGCGCCAGCTGCCCAACGGCTACGACGTGCAGAAACACTTCGGTCCCCGCTACAACGTGTGGGACGAGCGGGTGTGTCTGGCACCCGACGGAGACCTCTTCCGCGCCATCCGGCACGGCCAGGCGGACGTGGTCACCGCCACCATCGACCGCTTCACCAAGACCGGCGTCCGGCTGGCCTCCGGCGAAGAATTGACGGCCGACATCATCGTCACCGCCACCGGATTGAATCTGCAGCTGTTCGGCGGGGCGGCGATCAGCCGCAACGGCGTGCCGGTGAATCTGCACGACACCATGGCCTACAAGGGGATGATGCTGACCGGGCTGCCGAACATGGCGTTCACCGTCGGCTACACCAACGCGTCCTGGACGCTCAAAGCGGATCTGGTGTCGGAGTTCGTCTGCCGGGTCCTCAACTACATGGACTACCACGGGTTCGACGCCGTGGTGCCGGGACAACCCGGCGACGACATCGAGGACCGGCCGCTGATGGACTTCACTCCCGGCTACGTGCTGCGGTCGCTGGACTACCTGCCCAGGGCTGGATCCCGCACGCCGTGGCGGCTCAAGCAGAACTACCTGCTGGACGTCCGGCTGATCCGACACGGCAGAGTCGACGACGAGGCGCTGCAGTTCACCAAACACCATGTGCCGATAGCGGTTTAGTCCGTCTGCCAAAGTTAAAGCCAGTCAACGTCGCCGTGGGCGCCGCCACAGCCGGTGGGAAAGGATCGGAGTAAAAATGGCCCGGCTCAAGGACCGTCACGTGTGTGTGATCCGGGTGCGCAGGCGCGGTGGGATCGTTGGTCTCGGCGCTTCTGTGGGAGCGGTTTTGGCGTTCGGGCCAGCGCTGCTGGCCGTTGCAGCGCCAGTGCGGGCCGATGTGGTCGACGACGTTATCGACCATGTTCTTTCGCCGTTTATGGACGCGGCGACCAACAGCCCGGAGTGGGCTGCGTTGTTGACCCCCAGTGCTTGGGATGCCTTTTTTGCTCCCGGCCATTGGGATGGCGTCCTGGCTGGCATCCAGGAGGACCTTTACACCTCGATTCACACTTCCGAGCAGGCCTGGATTAACAGCGACTTCGGTCAGCAGATCGACAAAACCATCAACACGGCCTTCGGGACAACCGTGATCGGAAATGGCGCTCCCGGGACGCAGGGACACCCCGATGGCGGTGCCGGTGGGTGGCTGTTCGGTGATGGCGGAGCGGGCTGGAATAGCACCGAGGCCGATACCCCCGGCGGCGCCGGTGGCGCTGCCGGGCTGGTCGGCAACGGCGGTATGGGAGGCAACGGTGGTGCCGGCGCAGCTGGTGGAGACGGCGGAGCCGGTGGATGGTTGATGGGCAACGGTGGTGATGGCGGCAACGGCGACGGAGACAGTGCGTCTGGTCTACCGGCACTCGGCGGGGCTGGCGGCACCGTCGGCTTGCTCGGCACCCACGGCGCGGTCGGTCACCCTGGCACGCTGGCCGGGGACACTTCGAGTCCCGTTTCCGACGCGCCGGTTGTCGAAACCACTGGCGGCTGGCTAACCAACGGCGCCGGAAAGGTGGTCGTGCTCCGCGGGATTAACGAGATCGACAACATTCCGCCGTACGAGCCGGCCACTACCGGATTCGGCAATGACGATGCAGCGTTTTTGGCCGCCAACGGCTTCAACGCCGTGCGCCTGAACGTCGAATGGTCCGCCGTCGAGCCCGAGCCCGGCGTGTTCAACGACACCTACCTGGCCTCGATCCAACAAACCGTGGACATCCTGGCCAAGCACGGCATCGTCACACTGCTCGACATGAACCAAGGAGACTACAGCAGCGTATTCGGGGGTCAAGGTGCACCCGCATGGGCAGTGCAGGCTGGCGGTTTGCCCAACCCCGACCTGGGTTTCACGGCAGACTATTACGGCAATCCCGCTATGAATCACGCTTGGGATGCGTTCTGGTCCAACGCCAACGCACCGACCGGGGTTGGACTAGAGAACAGTTTTGCGCAGATGTATGAATACGTTGCCAACTACTTCAAAGGCGACCCTGACATAATCGGCTTCGGGATCCTCAACGAACCGTGGCCAGGCTCATTATGGCCGCAGACTCTCTTCGGCAGCCCGGTCTTCGACACCCATGACCTGACTCCCTTCTACAACCAGGTGGCATCGGCGATTAGGGCCGTCGACCCGGCCACACCGATCTTCTTCCAACAAAACCTGCTCGCCAACCTCGGCGTACCCACCCACCTGGGCACGGTTGACCAACCCCACACCGTCTTGTCGTTTCACGACTACTGCTTGACAGCCCAGTTGGGCATCGACGGCCTGAACGCGCTGTGCCCGGCGAATCTAGCCGCGATCGCGGAGAATGCCGAGATGTACGCGGAGTCGCACAGCATCCCGGCAGTTCTGACCGAGTTCGGTGTGTTCGGTCGCAGCAACGACCTCCCCGCAATCGCCGATAGTGAACAGCTCATCGGCCAGGATCGCCTCAGCGCGATGGAGTTCGCCTTCACCGGTGACAACCCGACCGCGATAAATCCGAACACCCAGGAGCTGGTTATCGACCCCAGCAAGCCGCCGGTCGGCGACAATGTCGATACCGCCAAGCTGGCGATAATCGCCGAGCCTTCCCCGCAGGTGGTTGCCGGCACCCCGAATTCCTGGTCGTTCGACTCCAGCACCGACACCTTCAGTTTCAGCTACTCCACCGAGATGGCTGATGGCTCAGGACACTTCGCAGCCGGTGCGACGACCACCATCGCAGTGCCGGCTGTTGAGTACCCGAACGGCTATCAGGTGAGCGTCACCGGCGGGCACGCTGTGTCGGCCCCCGACGCTCCCCAGCTGGTGATTGCGTCGAACAGCGGCGCAACCACCGTCAACGTCACGGTGAGCACCGCCGCAGCCGGTGCCGCAGGAGCGGAGTAGAAGAGCCTGGCCGCGACGTCGGCCCGGCGTTGACATTTAGATTGTAGCCACTTACTATCTTGGCGATGCCCTACGACGTGATCATCCGCAACGGATCGTGGTTCGACGGCACTGGCAGCGCCCCGCAGATCCGCACGCTGGGCATCAGCGACGGTGTCATCGCGGCGGTGTCCGCCGACCGTTTGGACGAGACCGGCTGCCCCGACGTGATCGACGCCACCGGCAAGTGGGTCGTCCCAGGCTTTCTGGACGTGCACACCCACTACGACGCCGAGGTGCTCCTTGACCCGGGGCTGCGCGAATCGGTGCGGCACGGGGTCACCACGGTGCTGCTGGGCAACTGTTCGCTCTCGACGGTCTACGCCGACACCGAGGATGCCGCCGACCTGTTCAGCAGGGTCGAAGCGGTGCCCCGCAAGTTCGTCCTGGGCGCGTTGCAGACCAACAAGACCTGGTCGGGCCCCGCAGACTATGTGCGCGCGCTGGATGAGCTGCCGCTGGGTCCGAATGTCAGTTCGCTGCTAGGGCATTCGGATCTGCGGACCGCAGTGCTGGGGCTGGACCGCGCCACCGACGACGCCACCCGGCCGACGGATGCCGAACTGGACCGGATGGCGAGGATGCTCGACCAAGCACTCGACGCGGGATTGCTGGGCATGTCCGGGATGGACGCGGCGATCGACAGACTCGACGGCGACCGGTACCGGTCCCGGGCGCTACCGTCGACGTTCGCCAGCTGGCGTGAGCGTCGCAAGCTGATCAGCGTGCTGCGCCGGCGTGGCCGGATCCTGCAGAGCGCGCCCGACGTCGCCAACGCCATCGAGGGGCTGCTGTTCTTCCTATCCAGCAGCCGGATTTTCGGTCTCCGCCGGGGCGTGCGGATGAGCCTGTTGGTGTCGGCGGACGCCAAGTCGGCGCCCGGAGCTGTGCGGGTCTTCGGCTTCGGTACCCGGCTGCTCAACGCCGTGCTGGGCTCACAAGTGCGGTTTCAGCACTTGCCGGTTCCGTTCGAGTTGTACTCCGACGGTATCGATTTGCCGGTCTTTGAGGAGTTCGGCGCAGGCACCGCCGCGCTGCATCTGCGTGATCAACTGCAGCGCAACGAACTACTCGCCGATACCGCCTACCGTCGTCGTTTCCGGCGTGAGTTCGACCGCAGGAAGCTCGGGCCGACGTTGTGGCACCGCGATTTTCATGATGCGGTGATTGTCGAGTGTCCAGACCCAGATTTGATCGGCAAGAGCTTCGGGCAGATCGCTGACGAACGTGGGCTGCACCCGCTGGACGCCTTCCTGGATGTGCTGGTTGACAACGGCGAGCGCAATGTCAGGTGGACTACCGTCATCGCCAACCATCGGCCCCGCCAGCTTGACAAGCTGGCTGCCGAGCCGAGTATTCACCTGGGGTTCTCCGACGCCGGCGCGCACCTGCGCAACATGGCCTTCTACAACTTCGGGCTGCGGCTGCTCAAGCGCGTGCTCGACGCCGAGCGGGCGGGGCATCCGTTCCTGACCGTCGAACGCGCGGTGTATCGGCTCACCGCCGAGGTCGCCGAGTGGTTCGGCCTGGACGCGGGCAGGTTGCGCCCACGTGACCGCGCGGATTTCGTGGTGATCGATCCGGCCGGCCTCGACGACTCGGTGGACAGCTACCACGAAGAGGAAGTCCCGTTCTACGGGGGGCTGCGCCGGATGGTCAACCGCAACGACGCGGCCGTGGTGGCGACGGGCGTGGGCGGCGCCATCGTGTACCGCAGTGGCGCTTTCCGGGACGGTTACGGCACCACCGCCAAATCGGGCCGGTTCCTGCGGGCCACCACCCGTGAGCTGCAACGGGCGTGAGATGGCCCGGACCCAGCGGCAACGCCGGGAGGCCACCATCGCCCGGCTGCTCGACGTCAGCATCGCCACCATCACCGAGGTCGGGTACGCGCGGGCGTCGGCGAAGACCATCGCCCGGCACGCAGGGGTCTCCGATGGCGCGCTGTTCCGCCATTTCGTCACCATGTGCGATTTCATGGCGGCCACCGCCCGCGAGGCGCTGCGCCGCCAGCTGGAGCTGTTCACCAAACGAGTCACCGAAATCCCCGAGGGCAAGCCGCCTCTGGAGGAGGTGCTGACCATTCTGCGGGACATCACCCGCAATGAGACCGCCGCCGTGATGTACGAACTGATGGTTGCGGCCCGCACCGACGAGAAGCTGCGGACCACCCTGCAGGACGTTCTCGCCGAGTACAGCGCGAAGATCTACGACACGGCGAAGGCCCTGCCCGGCGCGGACGTCTTCCCGAGCGACATCTTTCCGGCCGTGGTGGCTTTGATGACGACCACCTTCGACGGTGCCGCTCTGGTGCGCGCGGTGCTGCCGCAACCCGACCTGGAGGCTCAGCAGATACCGCTGCTGTTGTCGCTGCTGAGCGGAGTAGGCGTCGAGTAAGTAGCGTGGAGCGGGTGACCCCGTTAAAGGATTCGCATGATCTTCCCAAAACCGTCGGCGAGCTGCGTGCTGCCGGCCACCGCGAGCGGGAAGTCAAACAAGAGATCCGGGAGAACCTGCTGACCGCGCTGGCCGACAACCGAGATATGCAAGACATCTGGCCCGGGATCCTCGGGTTCGACGAAACGGTGTTGCCGCAGCTGGAACGCGCCCTGATCGCCGGTCACGACATCGTGCTGCTGGGCGAG